>DASVCN010000020.1 GCA_036381595.1 Trueperaceae bacterium
GGCCACCGGCCGCGCCTCCTCCTTTCGCTGCCTCCTCGCTGCCTCCTCGCTACACCCACGCCGCCGGGATGAGGCGGGCCAGGGCACTGGCGCCGGGCCGCGAACCGGCCAGGAGCCCGATCAGCGGATGAGCGCCCGCTCCCCGCTGCCCGAGTAGTTGACGAACACGGTCTTCAGTTCGGTGAAGAAGTGCAGCCCCTCCTCACCCATCTCCCTGGGCCCCACGCCCGTCGATTTGGCGCCGCCGAAGGGAAGTTGGGCTTCGCCTCCGATGGTGGGCTCGTTCACATGGACCATCCCCACCTCGCTCTCCTCGATGAAACGCATGATCGAGCGGTTGTCCTGGCTGAAGATGGCGGCCGCCAGGCCGAACTCGACGGCGTTCGCCGCTGCTATCGCCTCATCGAGGCCCGACACCTCGCTCACCACAAGCACCGGCCCGAATACCTCCTCGCGGAAGATCCTCATGTCCGGGGTGACGCCGTCGAACAGCGTCGGCTCGACGAAGTAGCCGCCGCCCAAGTCGACAGCCTTGCCACCGTAGACGAGCCGGGCCCCCTCCGACCGGGCGATCTCGATGTACTGAAGGTCGGTCTCGAACTGCTTACGATCGACCGCCGGCGCCAGGTCGCTCGCCTCGTCGAGGCCTGGACCCAGTGTCAACGCCTTCGCTTTGGCCACGAGCCGCTCGAGCAGTTCATTCTTGACGTCGCGCTCCACGACGAGCCTCGAAGTGGCCGTACACCTCTGCCCGGTCGCCCCGAAGGCTCCGCCTACGATCGCTGTCGCCGCAGCGTCGAGGTCGGCGTCGTTCATGACGACGACCGCGTTCTTGCCGCCCATCTCGCAGGTGACCCTGGCGCCCCGCTGCGAGGCGCGGGTGTTGACGCCCATCCCGACGCTGTTCGAACCGGTGAACGAAACCGCTGCTATCCGCGGGTCATCCACGATCGTGTTGCCCACCTCGGAGCCCGAGCCTACGACCATGTTGGCGACGCCGGCCGGGAGACCGGCCTCCTCGAGTATCTCCATGAGGATGGCCGCGGTACCGGGCGTGAGACTGGCGGGCTTGAACACGACCGCGTTGCCGGCGACGAGGGCGGGGGCGGCCTTCCAGACGGGGATGGCCCAGGGGAAGTTCCAGGGGGTGATGAGCCCCACCACCCCCAACGGCCGCCTGAGGGTGTAGGTGTGGGTATCGCGCGACTCGCTGGGCAGCGTCTTTCCTGAGATGCGGAAGCCGGCTCCGGCATAGTACTCGAGCAAAGCGACGCCCTTCATCACCTCGCCCCGCGACTCGCGGATGATCTTCCCTTCTTCGAGGCTCATCGTCCGGGCGATCTCCTCGAGTCGCCTCCTGGCGATGTCGGCTGCGCGCCATAGCACCCGCCCGCGCTCGGGGGCAGGGGTGTCACGCCACTCGGGCCAGGCGGCCTGAGCGACCTCGATCGCCCGCAGCGTGTCTTCCCGCCCTGCGGCCGGGAACTCTGCCAGCACCTCGTCGGGTTTCGCCGGATTGACGACCCTTATGAGCTTCTCCGTCTTGGGCTCGAACCACTCGCCGGCCACGTATGAACCTGCCCGAATCGCTTCTCTGGACTGGATCGCCACGACACCCTCCTCGCGCGCTAGCGGCTTCTAGGGACCTCGCCAGTCTACTTTCGGGCGCAGGCGTTGCCAACACCGCAGGTGGCTCTCGCGGCGGTCCAGGGCTCCTTTACAACCTTTCGAACAGGCACGTATGATGACCGATAACTTGAACTATTTCACCTTCTGGAGGCGATAAAGCGCCCGGCTTCAGGAAGGTCGACCCGTACAGGTCGAGTAGGACCGGGACATGCGAAGCGCCTGCTACCCAGGGCTACCTGTAGCTGAGGAGGAGCAAACTATGGCAATGGTCGTGAATGTCGTGGTGGCCCGGTGAGCATGCAGGAAGTCGTGCTGGAAGGAACGCCGCTCGAACTCGAGGAGTTGCGGGAGCGCTTCACCGAGCTCAAGCCTCCCATGACGGCCCGCGAGGCGCGCATCGAGGCCAACCGCTGCCTCTACTGTTACGACGCTCCCTGCATCGAAGCCTGCCCCACCGACATCGACATCCCCACCTTCATCAGGAAGATCTCGACCGAAAACGTCACGGGCGCCGCGGTTACGATCCTCGAGGCGAATCTGATGGGCGCGACCTGCGCGCGCGTCTGCCCCGTCGAGGAGCTGTGTGAGGGCGCCTGCGTGATGGGCGCCCACCACAAGCCGATAGAGATAGGTCGACTGCAGCGCTACGCCACCGACCACCTCTACGAACGGGACATCATTCCGTTCCAGCCGGCGCCCTCGAACGGCCGCAGGGTCGCCGTGGTGGGCGCCGGTCCGGCCGGTCTCACCTGCGCCGGCGAACTGGCCAAACTGGGCTACGGCGTCACCATCTTCGAGAAGAACGAACTTCCCGGCGGGCTCTCCACCTACGGCATCGTGGTGATGCGCGAGCCGATCAGAGTGGCTCTGGAGGAGGTCGAGTTCGTCCGCAAGCTCGGTGTCGAGATACGCACCGGGGTCGAGATAGGCAGGGACGTCAGCGCGCAGCAGCTGTGTGAGGACTTCGACGCCGTCTTCATCGCAGCCGGGATGGGTAAGGTCCCCGAGATGGGGATCCCGGGCGAGGAGCTGGAGGGTGTCTTCGAAGCCCTCTCCTTCATCGCCGAAACGAAACTGGCCGAGATGGAGGGGCTGGAGCGACTCTCTCGACTTCCGGTCGGCAGGAACGTCGCCGTGATCGGGGCAGGTAACACCGCCATCGACGCCGCCACGATCGCCAAGCGCCTGGGGGCTCAGCGGGTGACGATCGTCTACCGCCGAGGCGAGAAGGAGATGCCGGCCTACGACTTCGAGTACGAGTTCATCAAGAACGAAGGGGTCGAGTTCCGCTTCCTCAGCCAGCCGGTGAGGGTGCTCGGCGAGGGTGGACACGTCGTCGGCCTCGAGTGCCTCGAGATGCAGCTCTCGGCCCCGGGCCCGGACGGCCGCCGCCAGGTGGTGCCGGTTGCCGGCAGCGAGTTCGTGATCGAATGCGACCAGGTGATCAAGGCGATCGGCCAGGAGAAGCCGGCGGCGCTCATCGAAGCGTTCGGGATCGAGTCCGAACGAGGCTACCTGCAGGTGGACGACGGGCAGAGGACGAGCGATCCGAAGGTGTTCGCGGGAGGCGACGCGGCCCGGGCCAAGGGTGAGGCGATGACCGTCACCGCCGCCCGGGACGGGAAGTCGGCAGCCAAGCGGATCCACGAATGGCTGGAGTCCGAGGGGGCGCGGCCGTGATCACGTTCGCTGCCGACAGGAAGGTGCCGAATGGCTGATCTCAGTATCGACTTCGCGGGGGTGAAGAGCCCGAACCCGTTCTGGCTCGCCTCCGCGCCCCCCACGAACAGCGCCTATCAGATCAACAAGGCGTTCGAGCAGGGTTGGGGCGGGGCCGTCTGGAAGACCATCGGGGCTCCGGTCCTCAACGTCTCCAGCCGCTACGGCGGCTTCGACTTCGGCGACAACAGGCTGGTTGCCATAAACAACATCGAGCTGATCTCCGACCGGCCGCTCGAGGTGAACCTCCGCGAGATCGCCGAGGTCAAGCGGCTCTGGCCCGACCGGGCGGTGGTCGTCTCGGCCATGGTGGAGTCGAAGCCCGAGGCGTGGCACGACATCGTCCGCCGCATCGAAGATACCGGCGCCGACGCGATCGAACTCAACTACGGTTGTCCTCACGGGATGAGCGAACGGGGGATGGGCTCGGCGGTGGGCCAGGTTCCGGAGTACTGCTCGATGATCACCTCCTGGGTGACCGAGGTCTCCAGTCTCCCGGTGATCGTCAAGCTCACCCCCAACGTGGCCAACATCGTGCCGCCGGCGAGGGCGGCGGTTGCGGGTAACGCCGACGCCATCAGCCTCATCAACACCATCAACTCGATAGTGGGCGTGGACCTCGACAACTTCCAGATCCAGCCGAACGTGGGCGGAAAGGGCTCTCACGGGGGCTACGCAGGTCCGGCCGTCAAGCCGATCGCCCTGAACATGCTCTCGGCCGTGGCTTCCGACGAGGAGGTGCGACGGGCGGGCCTGCCGGTATCGGGCATGGGCGGCATCCAGACCTGGCGTGACGCCGCCGAGTTCCTCCTGCTGGGCGCCACCAGCCTGCAGGTCTGCACCGCCGTGATGCACTACGGATTCCGGATCATCGAGGACCTCACCGACGGCCTCTCCAACTGGCTCGACGAGAAGGGGATCGCGAGAGTAACAGACGTGATCGGCGCCTCGATCGCTCGCATCTCCGACTTCGGCGATCTGGACCTTGCCTACAAGACGGTCGCCCGTATCGATCCCGACCTCTGCATCAGCTGCAACCTCTGCTACATCGCCTGCGACGAGGGCGCGCACCAGAGCATCGACCTGCTCGTCGACGGCGTGCGGGTCGAACCGCACGAGTACAACGGCAACGGCCACCGGCGTCCGGTGGTGGCCGAGGACCGCTGCGTAGGCTGCAACCTGTGCTCGCTCGTTTGCCCGGTGGAGGAGTGCATCACGATGGTCGAAGTTCCCTCCGGCCGAGAGAGCGTCACCTGGAAGGAACTGAGCCGGCGCCAGCCGGAGGTGACCGAGGATTGGCAGGCGATGCAGGAGTATCGCAATCGGGTCGGGATCGACATCCACTGACCGGTGCCAACGAAGCCCTACGCGTCCCGGAGGTAAGAGGAATGCCCCTACTCGTCAAGAACGGTGAGATCGTCACCGCCGACTCCCGCTACTTCGCCGACATCTACTGTGAAGGCGACACCATCACCCGCATCGGCAAGGACCTCGAGGCGCCGGCCGGCAGCGAGGTCGTCGACGCCAGCGGGAAGTACGTCTTCCCCGGCTTCATCGATCCGCACGTGCACGTCTACCTGCCGTTCATGGGCACCGAGACGAAGGACAACCACACCACCGCCAGCCAGGCGGCGCTGGTGGGGGGCACCACCAGCATCATCGAGATGGCGGCACCGGGACCGGACATCCCGGCCACCGAGGGGTACGCGCTCTGGAAGGGGAAAGCCGACGGCAACAGCGCCTGCGATTACACCTTCCACATGGGCGTCACTCACTTCGACGACAGCACTCCCGACCAGCTTCGTGAGGTCGTCGAGGACGGCATCACCTCGTTCAAGGTGTTCCTCGCCTACAAGGGCGCGCTCGACGTCGACGACGATGCCCTCTTCCGCACCCTCACCCTGGCGCGCGAGTTGGGCGTGACTGTCACCGCCCACTGCGAGAACGCCGAACTCGTCTATCGCCGCCAGCAGATGCTCCTGGCGCAGGGGAACGTGGGCCCGGGCTTCCACGAGAAGAGCCGTCCGGCCCGGGTCGAGGCCGAGGGAACCAACCACTTCGCCACCTTCCTGGAGATGACCGGCGCCAAGGGCTACGTCGTGCACCTCAGCTGCCTTCCCGCCCTGGAGGCGGCCATCGACGCCAAGCAGCGGGGAGTGGACATCACCGTCGAGGCGGTGATCCCCCACCTGATCCTCGACTACACCTACGCCGAGCGGCCCGACTTCGAGGGCGCAAAGTTCGTGATGTCGCCACCGCTGCGCACTCCCCGAGACCGGGAGGCGCTCTGGCGGGCACTCGAGCAGGGGATCGTCGACACCGTGGGGACCGATCACGCCCCGTTCGACTTCGAGGGACAGAAGGACATGGGCAAGGCCGACTTCACGAAGATCCCCAACGGCATCCCTGCGATCGAGGACCGTGTCAACATGCTCTACACCTACGGCGTCAGCCGCGGCAACCTGGACATCCACCGCTTCGTCGACGCCGCCTCGACCCGCGTCGCCAGAATCTTCGGTCTCACCCAGAAAGGTCAGATCGCTGTCGGCAAGGACGCCGACCTCGTCGTCTACGACCCCAAATACCGGGGCACTCTGAGCGACCGGCCGGAGTACATGAACGTCGATTACCGCGGTTTCGGCGGTTTCGAGATCGACGGTCGGCCCTCGGTGGTGACGGTCCGCGGTCAGGTAGCCGTACGTGACGGGGAGTTCGTGGGCGACACGAGCCGCGGCAAGCTCATCCGGCGCGAGCCGGTGAAGGGCTAGGGGTCGAGGTTCGGCTTCGCGGTCGGCAGGGAACGATGGAGGGCGCGAGCAGGAGTGCGAGCGGAGTTCGGGAAGTGACCGCTTGATGGTCCAGCCCCGGGACCAGCAGGCGTCCAGAGAGCCCTTGGCGGAGCCTGTCATCGCCATCGACGACCTGTCGATGATCTACCGCGGCCGAGGAACCGAGACGGTCGCCCTGCAGAACGCCAGCCTCGAGGTGAGCGAAGGCGAGTTCGTGAGCCTCATCGGCCCCTCCGGGTGCGGGAAGACCACCCTGCTCAGGATCATCGCCGACCTGGTCCAACCGACCGGCGGTGAGATAACCGTCGCCGGCAAGAGCCCCAGGCAGGCAAGACTCGACCGCGAGTACGGCTACGTCTTCCAGGCCCCGGTTCTCTACGACTGGCGCAGCGTCCTGAAGAACGTCACCCTGCCGCTCGAGATAATGGGCTTCGACCGCGCGGAGCGGCGCCTGCGGGCGCTGGAACTGCTGACGATGGTGGGGTTGCGCGAGTTCGAGTCGAACTACCCGTGGCAACTCTCCGGCGGCATGCAGCAACGGGTCAGCATCGCCCGGGCCCTCGCCTTCGACCCGAAGCTGCTGCTCATGGACGAACCGTTCGGCGCCCTCGACGAGATCACCCGCGAGGCGATGAACAACGAGCTGCTGAGGATCTGGCAGGAGACCGGCAAGACCGTCATCTTCGTCACCCACTCGATAGCCGAGGCCGTCTTCCTGTCTAGCCGCGTGGTCGTGATGACCGCCCGGCCGGGGAAGATCGAGCGGGTAATCGAAGTCGATCTCCCCTACCCGCGCAAAGAGGAGTCGCGGGAGTCGAACCGCTTCTTCGAACTGACCACCGGGGTGCGTGAGGCGCTGCGGGGCGTGCAGTGAAGGTGAGCACCCTGCCATGAACGGCGTTCGGCGCCACCTGCCGGTGATCCTCGTGCTGCTGGCGTTGGTGCTGCTGGGCTACCCCCTGGCGCTCCTCTTCGGCTTGCCGCTCGCACTGCGCGACATGAACGACCTGCGCAAGTGGGAGCACGCGACGATCAGCGCCCGCCCGCTCGCCCGCCTCGACGATGACCTGCTGCTCGAGTTCCCGGACGCCACTGAGGGCGGACTTCTGGTGAGGGACGACGTCCCGCTCGACTGGGAGTACGCGGTCACCGAGGATGGGGTGCGGCTGGCCGAGGAACCTTCCACGGCGCTGGTGAGCTGGGCCGGGCAGCTCGAACCGCAGGGCGGCGGCGTCTTCAGGCTACCCGAGTCCGTGGACGCGAGCGATCCCACCCTGGCCATCTACGCCGGCACCGTGCTTCTTACGGGCGGAACGGTCAAGGCGCGCGAAGTGCCCGAAGGGGTGCGCGAGACGTTCAGCTTCCCTGACGCGCAGGGGCCGGTGATCGTCGACGGCGACGTGCTCGAGGAGGGCGAGGATTACGAAGACCTGGGGGAGCGGGTGCGCTTGTCGGGGGCACCGTCGTTCGGCAGCGACGTCCGCCGGGTGAGAGCGGATTACGGAGTGGTGGATGCCGAGGAGGGCCTGATCGTCCTCAGCGAACCGACGGCCGCACCGCTGCGGGTGGCATCGAGCGTCGTGCGCCTGGCGGAGGTGCTGGAGAAGGTGGACGATCCCGAGGGCCGGCGCTACCGCTTCGCCAGCGGACGGGTGGTGGAGACCGACCGGGATCGCCGCGTCTTCGTAGGCAACGAACTCCTCTCCGATACCGACGAGCGGCCCGAGGAGCGCGTCGACGGGGTGAGACGGACCTTCACCTTCGAGAGCCCTCTGGGCATAGTCACCGTCGACGGCCGCCGCCAGGCCGAAGGTGAGGACTACGAGCGGGACGGCAACACCATCACCTTCACCGAAGCACCCCCGCGGAACGCCCGCCTGCGGCAATATCCCAACTATTTCCTTGCCGACCCTCGCAGGGGTGAGATCGAACTGGCCATCGCTCCCCGGACCGGGGAGACGGTGTGGACCAGTCGCTACCAGGTCTACGCGCGTCCCTCATGCGGAACCACGGTCATAGAGTGCTTCTTCGCCCTGCCGCAGCACCCGGTGCCGTTCCCCCACTGGATCGTCCAGAACGTGGGCCCGTTCTTCTCCCAGTACCCCCTTGCCGACGAACGCAACGTGGTTCGAGCAACGCTCTACACGACTCTGGGCACCATCGCCGCGCTTCTGCTCGGGAGCGCCGTGGGGATCGTCCTGGCGGTGCTGTTCGTGCTGCTCAGGCCGCTCGAGCAGGCGCTGCTGCCGTGGGTGGTCGCGTCGCAGACGATCCCGATCATCGCCCTCGTGCCGGTGCTGCTGCTGATCCTCGGCAACTTCGGGATAACCATCCAGACGAGCCTCCTGCCCACGGCCATCATCGGGGCCTACATCGCGTTCTTCCCCATGGTGGTGGGGACCGTCAAGGGACTCCGCTCGGTCGACCCGCTGGCGCTCGACCTGATGCGCTCCTACGCCGCGACACCGCTCCAGGTGTTCGCCAAGGTGCGCTTCCCCGCGGCGGTTCCGTTCTTCTTCACCAGCCTCAAGCTGGCAACCGCGGCCGCCCTCGTGGGGGCGCTCGTCGCCGAGACGGAGTCGAACAACCGCCGCGGACTCGGCTTCCAGATCCTCGGCCAGGTGCAGTCGGGGGACGTTGCCGACGTATGGATCCTGCTCATAGTCTCGGCGTTGCTGGGCGTGGGCCTGGTCGCGCTGGTCAGCGGCCTGCAGCGGATCCTCGCACCCTGGGAGCGCTCGTGAGGCCTACCGTGGCAGCCAACGAACCCGTTGCCGGCATCGTCCGGCCGCGCATCCGCCCCCTCTACACCTCGGTGGTCGGTGCCCTCCTGGCCCTGGCCGGACTGCTGGGCCCGTTCGCGGCTTCCTCCAGCGGCTACCAGGCTCTGGGGATGGCGGCCGGCTGGATCGGCATCCTCTGCCTCCTGCTCTCGATCGTCGGTCGCGACTGGGCGGCCGCTGCTCTGCTGCCGCTGGGCGTCGCCGGGGCGTGGCTGGCGGTGAGCGAACTGTGGCCCCTGAGTGTGTCCGGAGAGTGGGGCTACTTCGCACTGCTCTGGGGCTTCCTGCTGGTAGCACTGGGAGGCGTCGGGCGGGTGAGCCTCGTCGACCTGCCGCAGGACACGACCAGGCTTGAACGGAACTTCAGGCGGCTGCTGCCGCCCGCGGCCATCCCGTTCGTACTGCTGCTCATCTGGCAGGGGCTGGTGAGCGGCTACGCGGTGCCCAAGGGCATCTTCCCTGGCGTCATCGACGTCTGGAGCCAGTTGCGGGCGTCGTTCGTGGTGCTGATGGGCGACAGCTACGTCACCTTCGTCAAGGAGGTGCTCCTGGGCTTCGGCCTCGGCCTCGTCGGAGGTTTCTCGGCGGCTATCGCCATCGCCTTCTCACCCTTCCTGCAGCGCGGCTTCCTGCCGCTCGCCGCGGCGTTCGGAGCGGTGCCGATCGTCGGTTTGGCGCCCGTTCTGGGCCGCGCGTTCGGCGTGAACTGGGAATCGAAAGCGGCCGTCGTCGTCATCGTCACCTTCTTCCCGGTCGTGCTGAACATGGTCCAGGGTCTCACCCAAGTCGACCCGCTGAAGCTCGAACTGCTGCGCGCCTACGCGGCCAAGCCACGCGAGATCTTCTTCGAACTCAGGTTGCCTAACTCGCTCCCCTACCTCTTCAACGCCCTAAAGCTGGCTGCTGTCATCTCGGTGGTGAGCGTCATCGTCGCCGAGTTCCTCATCCCCGGGCCGCCCGAAGGACTGGGGCAGCGGATAAGCCTCTCTGCCCGCCGCGGTGCCTTCGACGTCGTCTTCGCCGCGATCGTCGTCACGAGCGTCATCTCCATCGCCTTCTACAGCCTGCTGTCGCTGGTCGAGCGGTGGCTCACCGGCTGGCATCCCTCGTTCCGCGAGGAGCGGCGGTGAGCTTCGTGTCACCCGCGCCAGGACCCTGCCGCCACGGGATCAGCGTAGGCACGAGGGCCGGCAGGCCCCACCGTCTCCGAGAGGAGCCAAGATGACGTGACGACGGCGCACGACCGTAGGACCGTGCAGGCACCGGAATGAGAACCGCTCGCAGAAGCACCCCTAGGAGGTAACCGATGAAACCCAAGAAGCCGTTACTCTTGCTGCTCCTCGCTCTGGCACTGCCTCTCGCCTTCG
Source organism: Trueperaceae bacterium (assembly GCA_036381595.1). NCBI lineage: Bacteria > Thermotogati > Deinococcota > Deinococci > Trueperales > Trueperaceae > Trueperaceae bacterium. The sequence goes on from DASVCN010000020.1 coordinate 10,288, forward strand.
CCCAGGACCTGGTCGAGATCAACTTCCAGTCGAAGTGGTTCCCGCAGGCGCAGTTCGCCGGCTACTTCGTCGCCCAGGAGAAGGGGTTCTACGCCGAAGAGGGACTGACGGTGAACATCCTCGACGGCGGCAATGTCAACCCTACGGTGCAGGTGGCCAGCGGCAACGCCGACTTCGGTACCGACTGGAGCGCCAACATGTTGGTGCAGCGCGACCAGGGTCTCGACGTGGTCATGATCGGGCAGATGTACCAGGACTCCGGCTACCGGCTCGTGACCCTGCGTGACTCGGGTATCGAAACCTTCGCCGATCTGGCGGGGACCAGAGTAGGCGTCTGGGGATTCGGCAACGAGTTCGCCGCCGAGGTGATCTTCAACGTCATGGACATGACATCCAACCTCGACCCCACCGTGAGCAACCCCGACATCGAGGCTGTCGTCTACGCCTTCGACCCGGCTCTGGTCTTCCCTGACGAGGTCGAGGCGGCCAGCGCCATGACTTACAACGAGCTCGACCAGATCGTGGGCCTGGGCTACCCGCTCGACGGCCTCAACATCCTCGACCCTGCCGAGATCGACGCCGACATCATGGAGGACCTGGTCTTCACCCGACCCGAGGTGCTGGAGATGGCCGACTTCAAGGGCTCCGGGATGTCCGGCCGCGAGGTCGCCGAGCGGTTCCTGCGGGCCAGCATACGCGGCTGGGAGTACGCCGTGGCTAACCAGGAGGAGGCGGTGCAGATAGTGCTCGAGCATTGCGGGGACACCTGCGCCGGCTCGGGCAGCACCTCCAGCCCCCTCATCCACCAGACCTGGCAGATGGCCCGGGTGGCCGAACTGGTCAAGCCGAGCGCCGACACCGAGGTGGGCTCGATCAACCGCGAGCAGTTCGAGCGGACGGTCGAACTATTGGTGGACGTGGGGCTCATCAGCGAACCGGTCGCGTTCGACGACGTGGTCGACACCAGCATCTACGAGGCGGTAGCACAGTAGTTCATCCTCGTCCCGGGAGCCGGCATAGTCGCCGGCTCCCCCCGCTTCACCTCGTACTAGACTGAACGAGACAGCACATATCTTTATCGAGAGACTATGGAATCGGGGCCGCCAGTCCAGACAAGCGGAGGTAGTTGATGACGATCACCACCAGCAAGACCCAGGAGCTGCTCGAGCGCCACGAGAGGGTACTCCCGCCCATCCAGACGAAGATGCTCTACTACGGCGACGAGCCGCTCGCGGTCGAGCGCGCCAAGGACCAGTACCTCTGGGACGTCGAGGGGAACCGTTACCTCGACTTCTTCGGCGGCATCCTCACCGTCTCGGTGGGCCACTGCAACGACGAGGTGGTGGAGGCGACCGCCAAGCAGCTGAGGACGGCCGGCCACACCAGCACCCTCTATCTGAACGAGATCATGATCAAGGTGGCCGAGAAGATCGCCGAGATCACGCCCGGCCGGCTGCAATACTCGTTCTTCACCAACAGCGGCAGTGAGGCCGACGAGACGGCGGTCATGGCGGCGCGCGCCTACACCGGCAACTCCGACATCATCGCGCTGCGGCACGCCTACTCGGGCCGCACGACCGCGATGATGGGGGTGACGGCTCACTCCAACTGGCGCCAGGGCGGGGTCTACGACGGCTCGATAAAGCACGTCCGCTCGCCCAACATGTACCGGAAGCCGGAGGGCCTGAGCGAGGAGCAGTACCTCGACTTCCTGGTCCAGGATCTCGAGGACATGATCGCCACCGCTACCGACGGGCGTATCGCAGCGTTCATGGCCGAGCCGATCCAGGGCGTGGGTGGCTTCGCGGTAGTGCCCAAGGAGTACTTCAAGCGGATCCTGCCAATCGTGAAGGCGGCCGGCGGGGTGCTGATAATCGACGAGGTGCAGACCGGCTGGGGTCGCACCGGCAAGTACTGGTGCGGCATCGAACATTGGGGCGTGGAGCCCGACATCATGACCTTCGCCAAGGGGATCGCCAACGGCGCGCCGGTAGGCTGCACGGTGATGACTCCCGAGGTCGCGGAATCGATCAAAGGGCTCACACTCTCGACCTACGGAGGCAACCCGGTTTCGATGGCCCAGACCTGGGCAACCATCCGATACATCGAGAAGAACCGCCTCTGGGAGAACGCCGAGAAGCAGGGCGCCAGGCTCCGCCAACGGCTCGAGGAGATGGCTGCGAGTACCGACCTGATCGGTGACGTCCGTGGCATGGGCCTAATGCAGGCGATCGAGTTCGTCAAGCCGGGAAGCAAGGACCCCAACCCGGGCAAGGCGACCGAACTGGTCAACACCGCCCGCAAGAACGGGCTGCTGATCGGCAAGGGCGGCCGCGGCGGCAACTGCATCCGCATCGCCCCGCACCTGAACGTGAGCTCACAGGACCTCGAGGCCGGCTGCGACCTGATCGAGAAGTCGCTGAGGGCGATCGCCTAGGAACTGGAGAACGAAGCAGAACGGGGTCGTGGCAGTTCGCGCCGCGGCCCCATTAGACTTTCTGCGCCGCCGACCGCAGAAGCAGGCACTGACGAGCGCCCCGCAACCCCTACGGCCGCTCGCCGACCGTAAGCGAGGCCTCGCCTTCCTCACCGCCGCGAAGGTACCGCACGGTTACGCTCTCCCCTATCCGAGCGCCGTCGAGCACCTGGAACAAGTCGCCGGGAGCGCCGACCTTCTCGCCAGCGATCTCGAGCAGGGTGTCGCCTAGTGTGAGCCCGGCCCCTGCCGCAGGGCTGTCGGGTTCGACAGACATCACCAGTACGCCGCTCCGCTGACCGACCGACTCCTGCATCTCCCGCGGCAGCAGAACGAGCTGACCGGCGATGCCGACGTAGCCCCGCCTCACCTTGCCGTGAGCGAGGAGTTCGTCGACGGTGCGCCTGACCGCTGCCGGCGGCAAGGTAACCGAACCCGTTCGAGTGAGCGCCGCGGTGTTGATGCCCAGAACCTCACCGCCGCCAGTAATGAGAGGACCCCCTGAGAAGCCGGCGAAAGGCTTGGCGTCGGTAGTCAGGTAGCTGTCGACCTTGCCGCCACTGTATGTCCGCCACTCTCCCTCAAGGCTCGAGACGATTCCCAGGCTGGCGCGGACCCCATTACTAGGCCTGCCGACGATGAGCGCCACCTGGCCCACCTTCGGCTCGTCCTCACTCCAGCCCGCCTGCTGCAGCGATCCCGCGCCGACACGCAGCAGCGCGAGATCGAGACGAGGGTCGCTTCCTACGAACTCGGCATCGTGCAGACGACCGTCATCCAGGCCGACCTTTATCCCCTCTTCGCACTCGACCGCGCGACTGGTGGTTACCACCAGTTCTTCTGACCATGCCACCCCGCTCAAGGGGTAGCGCCGCCGCCCTTCCACCCGCACCACCGAGGGAGCAACCGTTGCTACCGCTTCCGCGAAGAGTTCCGACGTTCCGTTCATCACGTCCCCTTCCGGCGGTCTAACCGCCCGTGACCAACGCTAGCGTCGCCGCCGGCCAGTGCACCTCACCCGTTCGGTCAGGCTCGCCCTGGCCGAACGGTCAGGTCAGAGCGCGATCAGACCCAACCGGACAGCGGTGCTCACGGCCTCTGTCCTGTTGTGAGCCGCGAGTTTGTCGAAGAGGGAGTTCAGATGGAACTTGATGGTGTGCTCGCTGACCTCGAGTCGAGCGGCGAGCCGCTTGTTCGAGAGGCCGTCGGCAAGCAGCCCGAGCACTTCGACCTCGCGGGCGGTAAGCGGTTCGAGTGGCAGGTCGTTCTCCCCTATCCGTAGCTGTTCGTATGCGAACGGCCCGGAGATTGCGGACGCGAAGAGGTAGTCGAACTCGGGTTGCACCACGTATAGACCAGCTGCTACGGCAGCGACTGCCGCCGCCAGTTGGTCGGCGCTGGCTTCGCGGCTCACTACGCCCGCGACGTTCGCGCGGAGTCCCAGGAGCGGAAGTTCATCGGCCGGCAGATCCCGGTCCTCCGACTCGATCTCGGAAGGCAACAGCAGAAGGATCGGCACGGTCAACTCCGGCGGAAGGCGCGGTCCTTCGCCTCGACCCTCCCACGCCCAAACGATGACATCGAGCTCATGGGAGCCGAGCGCGTCGGCCGCTTCGTCGATGGTTGAGGAGGCGACCGGCACCGAAAGGCGCTCGCCTTCGAGGAGGGAGACGAGGCCGGTACGGCTCAGGTAGTCGTTCGCGACGACGGCGACTCGTAGCACGCCAGATCAGCCAGGCCGCTTCGCCTCGAGCACCTCCACGTCACTTCCCACGATCATCTCGAGGTGCTCGGTGACCTTCGCAGGAGGCGACTATGGCGCCGTTGCCGATCTTCTCTCGAGGCTCGGGGCCGTTCACCTGGCACCACCTTCCACATGGCTCACGTAACGCTTTGCCGAGCGGCGCACAGCCTCCTTGCCGCCTTCGGGCACGACCCGCTTCCACCAGGCTCCGTAGATCCTGTCGAATTCGAACGGCTCTACGGTCGCCGCGATGCGCCTCACCTCACTGGCTGGCAGGGGAATCAGGTTCGGATAGCTGTACATGAACGACACCCAGCGCCTGTCGGAGACTACCTGGATGATGTCGCCGCTCAGCAGAGCGCCCTTGCCTCCTGCGCCCGCGGGCCAGTGAGCCATGGTGCCACCCTCGAAATGCCCGCCGCCGCGGATGAGGGTCAGCTCGCCGAAGAGCCGCTTCGTCTCCCCTTCCCAGTAGCAGATCGTCGGGTCGGGACGCATCACGTGCTTGCGGTCGGCGGCGTGGAGGTAGACGGGTGCATCGAAGGCGTGGGACCACTCGGCCATCGAGCTGTAGTAGTGGGGATGGCTGATGGCTATCGCCGCTATCCCGCCCAACTCGCCGATGGCCGTGATCGTCTCATCGTCGATGAGGCTGATGCAGTCCCACAGGAGGTTGCCTTCACCGGTTCGCACCAGCAGCGCGCGCTGGTCGATGGCGAAAGCTGGCTCCGTGCCGATGCCGGTAAGGCACGGCTCGATCTCCTCGATCCGGTTGCTATGGCCGCTTCCCAGTTCCTCCAGCGTTGTCCACAGCTGCCCGTCGTACCCAACGTGCTGACGTTCGTCCTCGCAGATGGGGCAGGCCGGGGGTGCGACCGCACTCTCGGCGAACTGAGTGCCGCAGGTCCGGCAGATGAAGTGCGTCACCCCGACATCTTACGAACTGAGCAACTAGGCCAGCCAGGCCATCGCCTTCGACGCCAGCTTGTCGAACGCCGTCACCGCCATCTCGATGTGCTCCTCCTTGGTGTCCTCTATCTTGTTGTGGGAGATCCCGTGGAGGCTTTGCACGAACATCATCACCGTGGGTATCCCGATCCGGCCCGGTTCGGCGGCGTCGTGCAGCGGCCCTGACGGCAGCCGGTGGACCTGGCCGCTTGTCTCATCGATCGCCTCGTCGCACATCCGCAGCAACTCCTCGTTGAAGAGCACCGGGTCTATCTGCCAGAGGCGCTCCCACTTGACGGTGACGTCGGCTTCTCGCGCGAACCGTTCACTCGCCTCCTTGGCGTCACTCAGCATCTTGGCAAGCGCATCACCGTCGAGGTGCCGCTGGTCCAGGGTTATCCGGCACTCCTCCACCACGCTCGTGACGATCCCCGGCTTGGTGGTGCAACTGCCGATCGTGCACACTCCGCCGTGCCGATCGGTGATCCGGTAGATTTCGGGACTCATCCTGGCCGCGGCCAGAAAGGCGTCCTTGCGGCGGTTCATGGGGGTAGAGCCGGAATGGGCGGCCTGACCGTGGAAGGTCATGGCGTGACGCTCCACCCCGAAAGTTCCCAGCACCGTGCCCAGCGGCAGGTCCATGTCGAGGAGCACCGGCCCCTGCTCGATGTGGAGCTCGAGGTAGGCGGCAGCGTTCACCAGCTCCTTACCGCACTCCTTCACCCGCTCGAAGTCGATCCCCTGCGCCTTCAGGGCTTCGGGTAGCTTGACGCCATCCTTGTCCACCAGCCCTCGCGCCTCGTCCATGTCGAGGTTGCCTGAGCATGCCGAGGAACCGAAGAGACTCTTGCCGAAGCGCGCTCCCTCCTCATCGGCCCAGTCGACGAGCCTCACCGTCACCGGCGGCTTGCCGTCATACTCCTGGGCGACCCGGCGCAGGATCTCGACCCCGGCGAGGGTATTCAGGCAGCCATCGAGCCAGCCGCCGTTGGGAACGCTGTCGATGTGCCCGCCTATCAGGAGGGCCTTGTCGGACTCGCCCTGCATGGTCGCCCAGAGGTTGCCGGCTTCATCGCGGTGCACCTCGACCGGCAACGCCTCGAGCTTCTCCCGCAGCCACTTCCTGGCGGCAGCCCAGGTTTCGGTGAAGGCGACTCGCTGGGCGCCCTCTTCGTTGGCTGTGAAAGAACGTAGATCCTTCAGTTCGGCAACGGTCCGCTTGGGGTCCACGGCTGGCATCAGGTTGGTCCTCCTGGATTCGTGTTTTGATTCACTATAAACAGCGAGAAAGCCAGCGAAAGCAGGTGCAGGGCCGTGCCGGACAACGCACCGGACGAGTGGATCTCCACGCTGCTCGTGCCGGCGAATCCGGCCAGCCTCTCGGTCATCGACCTGAACGGTTGACCGCGGCTGCGCGCCTACAACGTCACGCCATCGGGCGCGCTCCTGGATCCGCCCGATTAAGCCCGCTCCTCGGGCCGCCCCCCGGGTGAACCTCCGCTCCACATGGAGCCGAGCCCGTTCTCATCGGCTCGCCTTTTTTGGAAACGGTGTTCAGTATGCATCAGCGAACCGGGAGTGGTGAGCTTCTCACCGGTCTCGAGCCAGGTCTTGAGGCCCGAGAGGATCATCGGCCAGCCGCCGTACAGCTCCTCGTTTGCGCCCTCCCGAAGCTCGCTGTGGGTGACCAGCAGGCGACAGGAATCCTCCACCTCAGTGATCTCCCAGGTGACCGTCGAAGCTCCTTTGCTGGAAACCGCCGACTGCGGCCGGCGATCCCGTTGGCACTTTGCTCTACCACGGGCGGAGTACCGGTGACCCTTTAGTCACATGTCAATAGCTGCTGCCAGCCGCTACGCCCACCGAACAGGCGACGCGGCGCAGCCACCTCCACTCCGGTGCCCACCGCGACATTCAGAGCGAAAGCATCGGGCCGCGCGGTATTGCCCCGGTCGAACACCTATACTCATGTACGAGCCAATCGTGAATGTGGGGTAGCTAATGGCCGGCAGCGAACACAGGACGCAGGCTTCCGATACGTCGCGCGATAGTCCAAAATCGAAAAGCGCGGCCAAGGTGCCATTACCCCGACAGGCTCCCAGACCCTCGGTGGTAGCCATAGGCGCGTCTGCCGGTGGCTTGGCGGCCCTCAAACTCTTCTTCGCGAAGGTGCCGGCCACCAGCGGCCTGGCATACGTCGTCGTGATGCACCTCGCCCCGGAACATGAGAGCCACCTGGCCGATCTGCTGCAGCCTAGTGCCAATATTCCCGTTCAACAGGTGACCGAGGACGTTGCCCTCGAACCAGATCGCGTCTACGTCATCCCACCCGGCAGCAACCTGTCCAGCATCGACACCCACCTCAGGCTCTCGGATCTCGAGAAATCGCGCCGCGAAAGGGCGCCGATCGACCATTTCTTCAAGACGCTGGCGGAAACTCATGATGGCCACGCGATCGGAGTCGTACTTACCGGCACCGGGAGCGATGGTGCGCTCGGCCTGCGCAAGATAAAGAATCTGGGTGGCCTCACCATCATCCAGGATCCGAACGAGGCCGAGTACTCCGGCATGCCGCGAAGCGCCCTCGCTACGGGACTCGTGGACCTCGTGCTGCCGGTCGAGGAGATACCTCAGGCGATACGTTCCTATGTTGCGACCGAACCTGATCTCGACGGCGCCAGGAACAGCGACGATCTGGAGGAGGCACAACGCCGGCTCCTCCAGACGGTCTTCTCGCAGGTGCAGTCTCGTACCGGCAGGGACTTCTCTCGCTATAAGCAGTCGACGATTCTGAGGCGGATAAGTCGTCGAATGCAGCTCGAACAAATCGAGAAGCTCGAGGACTACGTCGGCCTGTTGCGACGAAACGCATCGGAGGTACAAGCCCTCGCGGACGAGTTCCTGATAACCGTAACCGAGTTCTTCCGCGACCCCCAGATCTACGCGAGACTCGAAGAGGACATAATCCCGGCGCTTTTCACCGACAAGGGACCGGACGACGTGATCCGAGTGTGGTCGGTAGGTTGTTCCACCGGCGAGGAGGCCTACTCCATCGCCATGTTGCTGCAGGAGGAACGAAGCAAGCACGGCAGTCCTCCGCGGCTACAGGTATTCGCCAGCGACCTGCACGAGCATTCCCTCAAGACAGCACGGTCTGGCTATTATCCCGAAACCATTTCAGAAAACGTTTCGCCCGAGCGACTCAGTCGTTTCTTCATCAAGGAGGATGGCGGCTACACGGTAAGGCCGGACCTGCGCGAGATAGTTCTGTTCACGCAGCACAACCTGCTTTCCGATGCACCCTTCTCCAGGCTGGACATGATCACCTGCCGCAACGTCCTGATCTACCTCCAGCGAGGCGCCCAGGCCGATGTCATGGACGTCTTCCACTACTCCCTGAACGCCAACGGCATCCTCTTGCTCGGCACCTCCGAAACGGTAGAGCGCTCCGACTTCTTTCAACTGGAGAGCAAGGAGCACAGCGTTTACCGGAAGAAGGATGCACCCACTGGCAATGCGCGCCTGCCGGTTTTCGCACCCACGTTGCCTTTTGCCGCCGGTGGCAGGCGCGCGCCGGCCAGAGCGAACGACACCGCCAGCTACGGAGTCGCCCACGAAACGATAGTCGAGCAGTACGCCCCACCGAGTGTCCTGATCGGCGCCGACGACAAGGTCTTGCACCTCTCCAAGGGCGCCGGACGCTATCTGGTCCATCCCGGCGGGGTACCTACCAATGAGGTGTCCAAGCTGATCCGGGAAGAGCTGCGGATGGAGCTCAGCACCTCGCTCCACTCCGCCCGTCAAGAGCGCGAGCCGGTCAGGACCCGGGCGGTCCCGATGATGCTCGGTAGCGACCACCGGGAAGTGACCATCGACGTGCGACCGGCCGCGACAGAGAACGGACCCGGGCCTGTACTTTTGATCTTCGACGAGCGCCCACCCGCCGAGCCGCTATCCGACAGTCCCGATGACACCACGAACACGAGGGAACGCGACCTGCAACGGGAGCTCGACCTGGCCCGAAAACGCCTGCAGTCGGTGATGGACGAACACAACACCAACCAGGAGGAGATGTGGGCCGGCAACGAGGAGCTCCAATCGATGAACGAGGAGCTTCGCTCTGCCCTGGAGGAGCTCGAGACGTCCAAGGAGGAGCTCCAGTCGATGAACGAGGAGCTCGTAACGGTAAACCAGGAGAACCGCCACAAAATGGAGGAGCTCGCTCAAGTCAGCGCCGACCTCCAGAACCTGCTCAGCTCGACCGAGATAGCCACCATCTTCCTGGACCGAGAACTCCGCATCCTCCGCTACACCCCCAGGGTCGAAGAGATCTTCAACATTCGGGGGAACGACCGTGGTCGGCCTCTCGCCGACCTCACGAACCGCCTCGGCTACCCCACGTTGATTTCCGACGCCAAGCAGGTGCTGGCCAGCCTGGAGCGAGTCGAACGCGAGGCCGAGAGCGCAGAAGGCCACTGGTTCCTGATCCGCCTGCTTCCGTATCGATCCATCGATGATCGGATCGAAGGAGTCATCATCAATTTCGTCGACATTTCCGAGCGCCGGCAGGCGGAGCAGAACGTGCGAGAGCTGAACCTCAGGCTCGAGCAGAAGGTCGACGATCGGACCAAGCAGTTGAAAGCGAGCAACGACGAACTCGAAGCGTTCAACTACTCCGTGTCCCACGATCTCAGGGCGCCCTTACGCGGAATCGACGGCTTCGCCCAGGTGCTTCTCGAAGAGTATGGCGACAAGCTGGACGAGACCGGCCAAGGCTACCTCAACCGGGTACGAGCGGGCGCGGCACGAATGGGCGACCTCATCGACGACCTGCTGGAGCTGTCGCGAATTTCCAGCGGTATGCTGCGCCGCGAACCCGTTGACATGGCTGACATCGCCAGGGAGATCGCGGCCAGCCTGCGCGAAAGCTATGACGACAGCACGGTGGACTTCAGCGTTGGGGATGAACTCGCGGTAAGTGGCGACGCCAGCCTGCTGCGCATAGCACTCGAAAACCTTCTCGCCAACGCCTGGAAATTCACCAAGAACGGTCAAACCGCTCATGTCGAGTTCGGCTCCGAACAGCACGGCGATCAGCGGGTGTACTTCGTGCGAGACAACGGCATCGGTTTCGACATGCGCTACGCGGGCCGCCTGTTCACCCCGTTCCAGCGGCTCCACCCGGAAAGGCCGTTCTCCGGGACCGGAGTCGGCCTGTCACTGGTGCATCGAATAATTTCCCGCCACGGCGGCAAGCTGTGGGCTGATGGGACGCCGGACAAGGGCTCCACTTTCTACTTCACTCTGCCGCCTGCCGAAGAGAACGAGGGGGAGCAGCGGGTTGAACTGCCGGACAAACAGACGCTGATGAGTGAGCCGAGTGAAACCTTGAAGTAACTTGCCTCGACCGCAAGACCCTCTTCGCCCTGGGGCGTGATGTTGTACATGATCAGGTGAAGGCCCGGACCCGCTTCCAGCTCGATCCGCCAGCCCCACGGTTCCCCGCCCGGTACCGAGTACGACCCGGTCACTGCATACTTGCCGCCTCGTGCGCTGCCCCGGCAGGCCATCACACCGCGACCCATGTGCCAGCTGTCGATCCAGTGAGCTGTAACCGGCTGCGAAGCCGGTTCGTAACCCAGCAGCAGCGAGCCTTCCTGAGGTTGGTCCTGGTAGCTCCAGTCGTAGTCGAGACTTACGAACCTGCCTCCCAGGAGCGGCGAAACGACCAGTTTCGATTCGCTCTCGTCCGCCACTCCCTGCAGCGGATCCTGGAGGGTGCTCTGCCCCTGCCAGCGCCCAACCAGGTCGATGAGCGGTTCGAGACTCACAGCTTTACCCGCCTGCTCGGTAGCGGACCTCGATCTCGCCTATGCCGTCGATGTGACCGTGCAAGCTGCTCCCGGGGGCGACGGCATTCACCCCGGCGGGCGTGCCGGTCATTATCAGGTCACCCGGGGCCAGGGTCACGAGGGTGCTCAGGTAGGCGATAGTCTCCGGCACCTTCCAGATCTGCTGGGCGAGATCGCCGTTCTGGCGCCGCTCACCGTCGACCTCGAGCCAGATCGCCCCCGCCTCGGGGTGGCCGATCTCGGCCGCGGTGACGAGAGCGCTGATGGGCGCCGAGCGATCGAAGCCCTTGGCCATGTCCCAGGGGCGCCCCATCTTCTTGGCCACCGCCTGCAGATCGCGCCTCGTCATGTCGAGTCCGACCCCGTAACCGTAGACGTGCTGCAGAGCGTCCTCGGTCTTGATGTCGCTGCCGCCACCGGCCAGCGCGACAACCAGCTCGATCTCGTGGTGGAGCTCCTCGGTAGCCACCGGGAAGGGTACCTCTCCACCGCCGGGGACTATCGCGTCGGCCGGCTTGGTGAAGAAGAAGGGCGGTTCCTTGTCGGGGTCGTGGCCCATCTCCACTGCATGATCGGCGTAGTTGCGACCGACGCAGTAGATGCGCCGCACCGGGAAGCCGGCGTCCTTGCCGCGAACCTCCAGGACCGGGGTGGGAGGGCTGGGGATGACGTAGTTCATCTGGCTGTACCTCGCTGTGGAATTCGGGCCAGGGGCGGCCTGAGAGAACGGCTACGAACCTCACTCATTGTATGGGTGGAGAGCGCACGACCCAGAGCTAGCGACCGGAGGCGTAGTACTCCACCCTCCTCTCGAAGAGGGCGATCAGCTCCGAGGTGACGAAGGCGAAGGCGAAGACCACGATCAGCAGCGCCCAGAATTCGGGCATCAGGAAGTTGCGCGAATAGATCTCGAACAGGTAGCCGACGCCGGTCACGGCGATGAGGAGCTGGCCGATGACGACGCCCTTGACGCCGCGGATGAAGCCGAGCCGCAGCCCGGCCAGCAGCTCCGGCAGAGCGGCCGGGAAGATGATCTTGCGGTAGAGGTCGCCCTTCGAGGCGCCGAACGAGTTGCCCATCTCCACCAGCGAGCGGTCGACTTGCTGGACCCCGACCTGGGTGTCGAGCGCGATCACCCAGACCGAGAAGAGGAAGACGGTCACGATCATCGTCGGCAACCCGAACCCCAGGAGGGCCATCAGCGCCGGCACGATCGCGGTCAGAGGCGAGCTCTCGAAGATGTTCACCCACATGCCCATCACCTGACCGATAATCCGGTTCCGGCCCATCAGGATGCCCACCCCGACGCCGACTAGCAGGGAGAGCGCCATGCCGATGAGGAAGGCCTTGCCGGTGATAGTGATGGCCTCGACGAAGCGCTGGGTGCCCATCACTTCGAAGAGCGCCAGGAAGACCTGGGAGAAGGGCGGGATCAGCATGATCAGGTCGAGTTGGCCGATCACCTCCCAAACCACCAGCCAGACCAGCAGCGAGAACGCCATCGGGATACGTCGGTCGAGGATGGTCATCGCCGCTGTCCGCTCATTCCGTGAGGTAGCGCCGCAGTTCGACCCAGATCTCCTCGACGCAGTCGAGGTAGGTCGAGTCGCGGCGGATGTCGTCATAGTTGCTGCCTCGGTCTATCTCGGGTCGCACGACCTTCGAGACCCGGGCGGGACCGCGGGTCAGGATGGCGATCTGATCGGAAACGTAGACCGCCTCCTCTATCGAGTGGGTGATGAAGACTACCGTCTTGCGTTCCTGGGCCAGCAGGTGAAGCAGGTCCTCCTGGAACTGCCGCCGGGTCTGCTCGTCGACCGAGGCGAACGGCTCGTCCATCAGGATGATGTTGGCGTCGACGGCCAGCGCCCGGGCCAGGCCCACCCGCTGACGCATGCCGCCCGACAGTTGGTGCGGATACTTCTGCACGGAGCCCGAGAGCTTCACCCTCTCCAGGTAGACCCTGGCGATCTCCTCTCGCTCCTTGCGCGGCACTCCGCGCAGCTCGAGGCCGAAGCCGACGTTGCGGAGCACGGTCGCCCACGGAAGCAGCGCGAACTCCTGGAACACCAGGGCCCTATCGGGCCCGGGGCCGCTGACCCGCTCCCCCTGTACCAGCACTTCGCCGCCGCTGGCGGGGACGAGGCCGGCGATGATCTTGAGGGCGGTGGTCTTGCCGCAACCGCTCGGCCCTATCAGGCTGGTGAGTTCGCCCTCGGGCATGTCGAGAGTGATCCGGTCGAGAACCAGTCCGCTGCCGGGGAACTCCTTGCTGAGGCCCACCAGCCGGACGGCCGGCGCACCCTGCCGCTGGGCAGAGGCGCTGGGGGCAGCGCGAACGTCGCTCATGCGGGCCTCGTCTCGGGCCGGAATATCCGCTGCTCCAGCCCCTGCAGCATGGTGACGGTCACGCTGGCGAATATCACCAGTGAGAAGATCGAGGCGAACATGTAGGAGTAGAGCGCCAGTGAACGGTAATAGGTGATCAGGTCGCCGACGCCGGTGGGCGTGATCAGCAGTTCGGCCAGCACGGCGCCGGTGAATCCCTGCGCCACACCGAGGCGCAGCCCGGCGAAGATCAGGCCGCTGGCGGCCGGCAGGATGATCTTGCTGATCAGTTGCCAGCGGCTCGCCTGGAACGAGTTGCCCATCTCGACCAAGATCCGTGGAGTGTTGGCGATGCCCCGGTACGAGTTGAGGACGATGACGGGGGCAGAGAGAAGCACCACCGCCAGTACCTTGGCGGCGAAGCCGATGCCGTAGATGAAGGTGATCAGCGGGACTATCGCGGCCGACGGTGCCGCCTGCAGGACGATGAACATGGGCAGGCCGAGCCACTCGGCGCGCTTCGAGAGGCCCATCACGACGCCCGCCAGGACTCCGCCGGCGGCGCAGAGCAGCACCCCTACCACGAGCGGCTGGATCGTCTCGGCGTAGGCGGCGAGGAAGGTGCCGTCGGCGAGCATCTCGAAGAAGGCCGCCATGGTGGCCGTGAAGGTCGGGAACGCGATACTCACCGGCACCCTGCCGGCCCACTCCCAGAGGGCGAACACCAGCAGGATAGAGAGTAGTCGCCACACCCAGGCGTTGCGCCCCAGCCAGTTGCCGGCCCGTGACTGTGCTCGCCGTTCGGCATTCAGGTCCTCGGTACGGATCAAGCTATCCGCCCATGCTCTCCAGCAAGGTCTCCAGCGGCGCCAGGTACCAGAAATCCTCGACCGCCAGCGACTCCGGGTCGCCTTCCAGCTGACCCGACTTCGTATAGAAGTCGAAGTCGGACTCGGCAGCGTTTCGCCCACCACCGTCGGTCGGGAAGATGTTCGCTTCTACGCCCGCTTCGTAGTAGGGCAAGATCTCTTCCTCGAGCTCCGCCGGGAGGTCCTGCAGCAGACCCAGCCGCTCACGCTCCTCCATAAGGAACGACGGATCCTCGTTGAGTTCCCGCCAGGTCGAGAGAAGCTCCTCGAGCAGCACCTGGACGGCCTCCTGGTTGTTCTCCAGCCACTCGACATTGGCGAAGAGGGCCTCGTCGCTCGCGTCGATATCGGGCATGGGCAGACTGTGGAACTGGCCCGGAGCCTGTTCCATCACGAAGTTTCGGTTCGGGATGTCGAGGAAGGTGGCGTCGATGTTGCCGCGCAGCAGCGCGGTCGCCCGTACCTCGGAGCCGGGTACGAAGCTGATCTCCGAGAACTCGATCCCCTCCACCGCCTCGATGTAGTGCGCGGCGGCCTCGGTCCCGGAACCGCGCGAATGGACGGCGAACGGCTGGCCGTCGAGCGCTTGCCAGTCCGGATACTTCTCGGCGTTCACCACCGGGAAGAAGCGCAGCGTCTGCAACTGGTAGAAGATGCGGATCGGTGCGTTGACCCGCTGGATCAACGCGTAGGGAGCGCCGATCCCTACGTCGGCCTGGCCGTTCACCACCGCCTGGGTCGCAAGATCTTCCGATGTGAGCTCGATCAGCTCGACGGTCACGCCCCGCTCGCGTACGCGCTCGAGCGCCACGAACAGGTTCAGAGTCTCGACGCTCTCGATGTCGCCAAGGGCGACGCGAATGTCGGGATCCTGGGCCCGGGCCACGGGCACTGCCAGCAGGAGCATCGTCACAGCCACCACGACCGTACGGAACGGGAACACCAGGGCGTGCTTCATTCGCGTCCTCCTAGGGATTTGACTTGTCTAGGACTCGGATGATAGAGCAACGCGAGGAACCCCGTCAAACTCCGCAGTACACGGCTCTTGCCCCGGGTTCTGCGGTCTCAGGAGACTAGCGGGAAGGCGCGACGGTTCCCAGGTCGTACTTGCGCATTATGAACAGCGCCAACAGCGCCGCCGGGACGACGAAAGTGAAGCTCAGCGCCAGCGCGGGAGTGAGGCCGAGGAGCTGTTGGAAGGCGCCGAAACCTACGTAGAGGACGCCCGCCATGCCCCAGGTGAACCCCATCAGCATGCCGGAGGCGCTGGCGACCGCGTGCGGCGCGAGGTCCTGTGCGCTCACCAGCAGCAGCGGTATGGCGCCGTTGGTGAACATCCCGGCCAGCGCCGCCAGGGCGTAGAAACCGAGGGTGCCTGGGCTGACCAGCAGGGTGGAGAGGAGCAGCGGGGCGGCCAGCAGCATGCTGCCGGTCGCGAGCTTGGCGCGTCCCATTCGCCCCTCCAGTGAACCCGCGAGGAAGACGCCGGCAGAGGCCGCGGCCGAGTAGGCGAACAGCGTCCAGCCGATGACGGCCGACTCGGTGTCGAAGCCACGTACGTTCACGAGGTAGAGCGGCATGGCATTGGTGAAACTTATGAAGGCGACGGCTCGCATCGTGCCCGCCAGGGCCAACAGCCCGACAGGTCCGGTGAACAGCGAACGGTCGAAGATGCGCGGCCGGGCGCTCGCCTGCGGTTGCGTCTGACGCGGCGTCAGGAACAGGAGCAGGAGGCCGAGGATCACGCCGACGACAGCCAACCAGGGCACGTAGCCGATGCCGAACTGGCGGATGACGTAGAGGACGACCACCGGCATGGCGGCGCTCCCGATGGGCCCCCCGGCCATGAACAGGCCCATGCCGAAGCCTTTCCGTTCGCCCACAGCGTGCACCATCGAAGCTGCCGCTGGGTGGAATATCGCCGAGCCGAGCCCGCCCACGGCGAGGAGCAGGAACAGCGACCAGACGGTGGGTACCACCGCCAGGAAGCTCATCAGCAACGAGCCCACTACCAGGCCCAGGGCCGCGGCGCGGCGTCTCCCCCAGCGATCGGCCAGGGCACCGGCGAACGCCTGCATCACGTTCGACGACAGCGAGATCAGAGCCACGAAGCCGGCCAGGGCCGCCTCTCCCAGGTCGAAACGTACCTGCAGGATGGGCAGGTAAACGGGCAGGACGTTGGTGAACGCGTCGTTGGCCGTGTGGGCGAGCGTGATCAGAAGTGCGAGGTTGACGCCGGTGACGACTCTGCGACGAGAGGAGTTGACGGTCACGAGGTCGAGTCTACCGCCGCGCCGACGTCGAACTCGTCCTCGACGTCTCCTACGACCTCCTCGACGAGCAGGGAGAGGGCGGTCAGCGGGCACCCTCGTCGGAGGTGCCGGTCACCTGCTCAGCATCGGCGCCAGGTGCACCACCTCTTCGACGTAACGCCGGTCCCGCATCCGCTGGGCTACCAGTGAGCGGTGGCAGCTGAGCGCGTCCCGCTCGAAGCACATCAGACATGCCGCCTCCGGCGCGGTTCGCTCGGCGAGAGCAGCCACCAGATCGGGGCGGTCGTCGAGACGCCGCAGGTAAGCCTCACGATAGGCTTCCCAGTCTTTGTCCTTCTTGAGCAGGTCGCGGATAGGCTTGGGTGTTCCCAGGTCTCGCCAATGTTCGTAGGCTATGCCCGCTTCCGTGAGCGCCTCGGAGAGCCTGGTCTTGGAGAACCCGGCCTTGCGGCTGGCCGTTCGCTCCCGCACGTCGACGAGCAGAGACACGCCGTTCTCTCGCAGGCAGTCGATGAACTCCTGCGCCGTCGTCCCCTCGTAGCCGACCGTGAAGATGCGGGCCACGCCTTCGATTCTACAGAGCCCGGCTCCGCTTACCGGGAGACCAAGCTCAATGCCGGCGCGCTCCGGCCGCCAACCGGGTCGCTAGCTGGGCTGCAGGAGCTTGTCGGTCTTGGCTGCGAGCACGAAGTCGCTCTCGGTGAGCCCGTCGATCTTGTGGGTGAAGATCTCGACGCCCACCTTGCCCCACGACAGGTGGATGTCGGGGTGGTGACCCTGCTCCTCGGCCAGTTCGCCCAGCCTGTTGGTGAACTCGAGGGCCTGGCGGAAGTCCTCGAACTCGTAGGTCTTCTCCAGGTGGTGGTCGTTCACTACCCGCCAGCCGCCCCCGAGTCGCCGCTCGAGCTCCCGCAACTCCTCGCCTTCGAGCGGCGGCACGCCGCCCATGCACGGTACGCACTGCTTCGAAGCCAGATCGCTCATGCTCGCTCCCTCCGGAACCAATTGCAGGGTACGGGTGAGGGGCGCAAGGCGCAACAGGCTGGACGACTCGGGGCAGAGCCCGCACCAGCTTGGACCAGTCGGGGCAGAGCCCGCACCAGCTTGGACGACTCGGGGCAGAGCCCGGCTCAGCCTGGACGACTCAGGGCAGAGCTCGCACCAGCTTGGACCAGTCGGGGCAGAGCTCGCACCAGCTTGGACGACTCGGGGCAGAGCCCGGCCCGGCCTGGACGACTCAGGGCAGAGGGCGCACCATACGCACGCTCCCCTCCGTGCCGGCGTCGAAATCGTTGAAGCCCAGGGCGCGGTAGAACGCCCGCGCTCCGTCGTTGCGGGGATCGAGACCCAGGTGGACGCCCGGTGAACCGGCCCGGGCGATCATGCCGAGGAACCTCTCCATCATCGCGCGGCCGTGCCCCTGCCGCTGGGCCCTGGGAAGCAGGTCGATGTGGAGGTGCGAGGGGAAAACGTCGAGCCACTCCGGGTACTCCTGCCGGGGGAAGTGGACCTGGTGGTAGATGTGGTCGGCTGCAGTCCATGCCTCGCGGTCGGGGTTCGGGAGAGGCAGCTTCGCCTGCAGCGGCGGCAGCCAGAGCTCGATCATCCGTCGCCTGAAATCGCGCGTGTCGAGCGCCCCTACGACGTAACCGCACACCCCGGCTTCGTCCTCCAGCACGAAGGCGTGTTCGGGCTCGAGCGTCACGTAGGGCGCCGCGTACAGATGTCCGGGCAGCAGCGGGTCGGCGTAGAGGTGCGAGGCGTCGCTCCCGGCGTCCCCGGTGAGCAGGCAGATCTCGTAGACCGCGTCCAGGTCATCCGGCCGGCAGAGACGAACCTTCGCTTCCATCAGCGCACCTCGACTTCCTGACCCCTAGAGCTCCGGGCCGCTGCTACGACATCCTCCGCACCGGGTTGGTCAGCCGGCCCAGACCTTCGATCCGGCACTCGGCGACGTCGCCGTTCTCGATCACCACCGCGCCGGGAGTTCCGGTGCTGATGATGTCACCCGGGAAGAGGGTGGCCACGTGGGAGTGGAACGAGACCAGCTCGAACGGCGGGAAGGCCATGTCCGAGACCACGTTCTCACGGTGGAGCCGGCCGTTCTTGTAGGTTCCCACCTTCAGTTTCGAGATATCACCGATCTCGTCGAGCGTGACCAGCTGGGGCCCGAACGAGAAGAACGTGTTGAAGTTCTTCGCCCGGGTGAGGAAGCGCGGGTTGCGTTGGAGGATGTCCTCCGCCGTCATGTCGATTACCAGGCACACGCCGGCGATGTAGTCGGTCACCTCGTCACTGCTCACGTGGCGGCATTCGCGACCGATGACCACGCCCAGTTCCGCCTCGGCGGTCACCCGCTCGGACTGGGGCGGCAGCAGTATCTTGTCCCCCTGGCCGATGATCGTCTGCTCGCCCTTGATGAAGCTCGCCGGCTCGGTGGGGTAGGGGGCGCCGAGGTCGTCGGCGTGCGCCTTGTAGTTGAGGCCGATGCCCCAGATCTTCTTAGGGTGGCGGTAGAGCGGGCAGAAGGTCGTCGTCTCCTCGTCGAGCACCGGCAGATCACGAGCCTGCTCCACCAGCCGCGGGCTCAACCCCCTCTGTACGAGCGAGAGCAGGTCGTTTGGCCAGGAAGTGCCGTGGTGGGCGTTGACGGTGCTGACAGGGACGACACCGCGACCGGTTACGACGGCGGCCTCTTCCTTGCCGTTGTTGCGTATCGTTGCGAAGCGCATATAGAGACTCCTTGCTGGACTCCGGACGGTGCCGGTTCGACGCCCCCTACCATCGCACTCGGCACCGAAGTTGATAGCCTACGGCAGGATCGGGAGAGATCGTATGGCCGACGAACCTTACATACCAGCAGCAGACAGATACGAGCGCATGACCTACAACCGGACGGGCCGGAGCGGGCTCAAGCTGCCGGCACTGTCGCTGGGCCTATGGCACAACTTCGGGGGAACCAGCAGCTTCGAACGCGGCCGGGAGATGATCCGGCGAGCCTTCGACCTGGGCATCACCCACTTCGACCTGGCCAACAACTACGGGCCGCCGCCCGGGTCCGCCGAGGAGAACTTCGGCGAGATCATGAGGAAGGACCTGCGCCCCTTCAGGGAGGAGCTGGTCGTATCGACCAAGGCTGGTTACCTGATGCACCCGGGACCTTACGGCGAGTGGGGCTCCCGCAAGTACCTCCTCTCCAGCCTCGACGCCAGCCTCCGCCGCATGGGTCTCGACCACGTGGACATCTTCTACTCGCACCGGTTCGACCCCGAAACACCCCTGGAGGAGACCATGGGGGCGTTGGCGAGTGCTGTGCAGCAGGGCAAGGCGCTCTACGTGGGCATCTCCTCCTACTCGGCGGCCAAGACTCGGGAGGCGGTCGCTCTGCTCTCGGAGATGGGGGTACGTTGCCTCATCCACCAGCCTTCCTATTCGATGCTCAACCGCTGGATCGAAGGGGAGCTGCTCGACACGCTGGGGGAGCTTGGCGTGGGCTGCATCGCCTTCTCGCCACTAGCCCAGGGGATGCTCACCCCTAAATACCTGCACGGGGTGCCGGAGGGGGCCAGGGCCAACAACGCCCCCAGCTTCAGGACCTCCCAGTTCCTGAACGAGGAGAACCTGCGGAGGATCCGCGGGCTCGACGAGATCGCCAGGCGCCGCGGGCAGAGCCTCGCGCAGATGGCCCTCGCCTGGGTACTGCGCGACGAACGCGTAACCTCTGCCCTCATCGGAGCGAGCAGACCGGAGCAGATCGACGAGAACGTGCGGGCGCTGGAGAACGGCGAGTTCAGCCAGGAGGAGCTGAACGAGATCGATCGTTTCGCCCAGGAGGGTGACGTGAACATCTGGAGGCAGTCGAGCGAGGCCGGTTGAAGTCACCCCTCGGAAGGAGTGGGAACTCATGTGCAGGAACATCAGGACGCTCTACAACTTCGAGCCGCCGGCGACCGACGAGGAAGTGCGGCTGGCGTCGCTGCAGTTCGTACGCAAGGTGAGCGGCTTCACCAGGCCGTCGAAGGTGAACGAGGAGGCTTTCGACCTCGCCGTGGGCCGGATCAGCGCGGTCGTCAGGGAACTGCTCGACTCGCTCGAGACGAGCGCGCCCCCCAAGGACAGGGAGGAGGAAGCCGCCAAGGCGCGAGCCAAGGCGGCGGTCCGCTACGGGCAGGCGCCAGGGTAGGGGCCAGGGTAGCGGCTGCTGCGCGGTCCCGGTAGGCGACCCCTCAGGTAGTCGTCTCCGGCTGCTCCTCCCCCTCGCCGGCCAGGTAGAGCCAGGTCTCCAGGACGGTATCGGGGTTGAGTGAGATCGAGTCGATCCCGCGCTCGAGCAGCCAGCGGGCGAACTCGGGATGGTCCGACGGCCCCTGACCGCAGATGCCCACGTACTTCCCTGCCCGCTTGCAGGCGCCGATCGCCGCCTCCAGCAGAGCCAGCACCGCCGGGTCCTGCTCGTCGAAGAGGTCGGCTACCAGCCCGGAATCGCGGTCGATGGCGAGGGTCAACTGCGTGAGGTCGTTCGAGCCGATCGAGAAGCCGTCGACGCGCTCGAGGAAGGCGTCCGCCAGGACGGCGTTCGACGGGACCTCACACATCATGATCACCTCGAGGCCGTTGACCCCGCGTTGCAGGCCGTGACCCGCCATGATCTCGAGTACCTCGTCGAGCTCGCTCACGGCCCGCACGAACGGCACCATCACCTTCACGTTGGTGAGGCCCATCTCGTCGCGGACCCGCCGCAACGCCTCGCACTCCATCGCGAAACAGGGGGCGAACGCGGCCGAGCGGTAACGGGAGGCGCCGCGGAAGCCGATCATCGGGTTCTCCTCCGTCGGTTCGTAGCGGTCGCCGCCCAGCAGGTGGGCATACTCGTTCGACTTGAAGTCGGAGAGTCGCACGATCACCGGCTGCGGGGCGAAGGCTGCGGCGATAGTGGCAACGCCCTCGGCTAGCTTGCCGACGAAGAACTCCCTCGCCGAACCATAGGGTGCGATTCGCTGTGCCACTTCGTCACGCACCTCCTCCGGCAGGTCGGGATAGTCGAGGAGAGCCTGCGGGTGAACGCCGATGGCGTTGTTGACGACGAACTCGATCCGGGCGAGGCCCACACCTCGGTGGGGCAGGCCGGCGAAGGCGAACGCCCGCTCGGGCGTGGCGACGTTCATCATGATATCGACAGGCAGCTCCGGCATCCGCCCGAGCTCCACCGTGCTCCTTTCGAAGCGCGGCCTGCCGGCGAAGACCAGCCCCTCGTCCCCCTCGGCGCAGCAGACGGTAACGTCACCGCCGTCACGCAGGCGCGAGGTGGCGTCACCGCACCCCACTACCGCCGGCACGCCCATCTCCCGGGCGATGATCGCGGCGTGACAGGTCCTGCCGCCGCGGTTGGTGACGATCGCCGCTGCACGTTTCATCACCGGTTCCCAGTCGGGATCGGTCATGTCGGCCACGAGGACGTCGCCGTCTCGCACCCGGCTCATCTCCCGCGGGTCCGAGATCACCCGGGCCGGTCCCGTCGCGATCCGCGAGCCGACCGCGCGCCCTCGGGCGACGACCGGGGTGCGCTCGAGCATCCGGAACCGCTCGAGCACCTGACCCTCTCGGCTCTGCACCGTCTCGGGCCGCGCCTGGAGGATGTAGATCTTCCCGTCGAGGCCGTCCTTTGCCCACTCGATGTCCATCGGGCGGCGGTAGTGTTCCTCGATTGCCAGGGCCTGGCGGCCCAGTTCGGCCAGCTCCTCGTCGGTTAGGGCGAACAGGAGCTGCTGCTCGCGGGGGACCTCGGCGGTTTCGACGGTCCCGCCGCCGTCGCGCGCGTAGATCATCCTCTGCCGCTTGTTGCCCAGTCGCCTGGAGAGCAGCGCCCGGTCACCCCTCCGCAGGGCGGGCTTGTACAGGTAGAACTCGTCCGGGTCCACCGCGCCTTGCACCAGCAGTTCGCCCAATCCGTAGGCAGCGGTGACGAAGACCGCGTCGCGGAAGCCCGACTCGGTGTCGAGGGTGAAGGCGACTCCGCTCGCTCCCAGGTCGCTGCGCACCATCCGCTGGACTCCGGCCGACAGGGCGACCTCGGCGTGATCGAAGTCGTGGTGCACGCGGTAGGCGATTGCTCGGTCGGTGAACAGCGAGGCGAAAACGGAGCGGATGGAAGCGAGCACGTTCTCTACCCCGCGAACGTTCAGGATCGTCTCCTGCTGACCGGCGAACGAAGCCTCGGGCAGGTCCTCGGCGGTTGCCGAGGAGCGGACGGCAACCGACAGGTCCACCGGTCCTTCCCGCTCGAGTTCGGCGTACGCTTCCCTTACGGCCCGCTCGAGACCCGCCGGGAGCGGCGCCTGTTCGATCGCCTCCCGTATCGAGCGTCCCGCCTCCGCCAACGCCACCACGTCGGCCACATCGAGCGTACGCAAACGTTCCTCTATCCGGCGATCGAGGTCGTCTTGCGCCAGGAACTCACGGAACGCCGAGGCGGTCGTTGCGAAACCGGAGGGCACACGAACTCCGGCCCCCTGCAGGTTGGCGATCATCTCGCCGATCGAGGCGTTCTTGCCGCCTACCTCCTCGATGTCGGTCATGCCCAGCTCGTCGAAACGGCGTATGTAGACCACTGTCTGCCTCTCCGGGTCGGGCCCCGCCCACCCTCTTGCCAGGTTGGGAGCAATTCGAATGACAGGATAGAGAATCGAACCGCCCCTGCACCCGGCATCTCACACAGAGTCACGTTGTCGCGTTGACGCCCACACCGCTCACGGCGCTCGTCATCGAGGCGCTAGAGTCGTTGGGGGGCCGGTTCCAGTTGGGGGTAGAGCGTGTTGAAGGTTTACTTCGTTTCCGACCACACGGGCGTCACCGCCGAGATGCTGGGCCGCAGCCTGCTCTCCCGCTTCGACGATCTCGAGGCGCGCCTGGTCACCCGCTCCTTCGTCGACAGCATCGAGAAGGCCAAGGTTCTGGTCGACGAGATCAACCGGTCCGAGCACCCCGCCCTCGTCGTCTCGAGCATCTCCAAGGCCGAGGTTCGGACCCAGATCGAGGAGGCCGAAGCGTTGGTGCTCGACCTGTTCGGCGCCTTCCTCGAGCCGCTGGCCTCGTTCCTGGGCCGCGAACCCCATCAACGGGTAGGGAGCTTCCACGGGCTGCGGAACGTGGCCCGCTACCAGGAGCGGATAGACGCGGTGGAGTTCGCGGTGGGGACCGACGACGGCCTGGGTACCAACAACTACGATAAGGCCGATGTCATCCTCGTCGGCATCTCTCGGGTGGGCAAAACGCCTACCTGTCTCTACCTGGCCATGCACTACGGCCTCTACGCCGCCAACTACCCGCTGGCTGACGAGGACTTCGAACGCCACGATCTGCCACTGCCTTTGATGCCGTACCGGGAGAAGCTCTACGGTCTGACCATCGACCCGTTGCGCCTCCAGCAGATCCGCGAGGCCAGGCGGGGCGGGAGCGAGTACGCCTCCCTGCAGAGGTGCCGCTACGAGGTCGCTCGCGCCGAGTCGCTCTTCCGCCTGGTGGGCCTCGCCTATACCAACACCACCGTCGTGTCGGTCGAAGAGATCGCTGCCGGCCTCATGCAGGACGACCGCCTGGAACTGCGGCGTGGACGGACGCGGGAGTTGTAGCGGATGATTGACACGGTAGTTACGTGTAAATACACTTGCTTCAGTCCGGGAACGAGACGGGCCTCTCCGCCCCATCGAACGCGTCACTCTGGAGACCCAGGTCTTCACATCCGGTCCCGGTAGGTCGGAAGGAGCAGGCCATGGCCACGGCACACACCTATCTCAACTTCCCCGGCAACACCGAAGAGGCGTTCGAGTTCTACAGGTCGGTATTCGGCGGCGAGTTCACCAGCGTCGTGCGCTTCGGCGACTTCGGGCCGGCGAACAACGGCCAACTGGCGGAGGCCGACCGGGACAAGATCATGCACATCGGGCTGAAGATCGGCGAGAACGACATGCTCATGGGCACCGACGCGCCGGAGTCGATGGGCTTCAAGGT
This sequence comes from Trueperaceae bacterium, assembly GCA_036381595.1. Taxonomy (NCBI): domain Bacteria; kingdom Thermotogati; phylum Deinococcota; class Deinococci; order Trueperales; family Trueperaceae; species Trueperaceae bacterium. Next base: position 34,785 of record DASVCN010000020.1, read on the forward strand.
AACCTTCGGCAACAACAGCTACATCTACGTGGAGGCCGACTCGGCGGGGGACGCCGAACGGCTGTTCGGAGCGCTGTCGAAGGGTGGCAAGGTCGAGATGGAGCTTGCCAAGACCGAGTGGGCAGAGAAGTACGGCTCATTCACCGACAAGTTCGGAGTGCAGTGGATGATCAGCTACACCGGGGACGTCCAGTTCGGCGGCTACTGATCCGGCGAGAATCCTCTGCCCGCGGCACTCAGGGGCGTCGCCCACGAGCTAGTCCTCCAGGCCGTACTCGATCCCCGTCAGCTCCTCGGAGACCCGCCTGGGCCGCTCCAGCGCATCGACATCTCGAGCCGCCCGGGGCGGCGTTTCCACCGCCAGATAGCGCGATACCTCCTCCATCGGTGCCTTCAGTCGGAGAGTTCCTGGATGTCCTCCTCGGAGAGCTCGAGGCCGCTGGCCGCGATGTTCTCCTCGAGATGGGACACTTTCGAAGTGCCGGGGATGGGCAGCTGCACCGGGGAGCTCTGCAGGAGCCAGGCGATAGCGACCTGGGCCGGGGTCGCGTCGTGGCGGGAAGCGATCTCCTCGACCGCGCCCTGAAGTTTGCCGGCATCGAGCGGGCCCCAGGGGATGAAGCCGACACCCAACTCTTGGCACCTCTCGAGCACTGCCTGCGAGCCGCGCTGCTCCAGGCTGTACCGGTTCTGTACCGAGACGATGTCCGTTATCTGCAGTGCGGTTTCCAGCTGCTCGACGCTCACGTTCGACAGGCCGACGAAGCGGATGAGCCCCTCCCGCTGCCACTCGGCGATGGCGCCCACCGACTCCTCGAACGGCACCTTCGGATCGGGACGGTGGAACTGGTAGAGGTCTATCCTCTCCACGCGCAGCCGGCCTAGACTGCCCTCGAGCGCCTCCCGCAGGTGCTCGGGCCTGCCGTCCGGCTCCCACTTGCCCGGTCCCGGCCTCAGCAGGCCACCCTTGGTGGCGATGATCAATCCGTCTGGATAGGGGTGCAGGGCTTCGGCTATGAGTTCCTCGCTCACGTTTGGGCCGTACGAGTCGGCCGTGTCGATGAAGTCGACTCCCAGCTCGACCGCACGGCGGATCACCCGGATGGCTTCAGAACGGTCGGCGGGCGAGCCCCAGATCCCTTCGCCCGTCACTCTCATCGCGCCGAAGCCGAGGCGGTGGATCTCCTGTTCACCGCCCAGACGGAAGGTATCGCTTCTGTTCATTCTCGCCGTCATCGGAACTCCCCTCTCCCCCTTCCAACCCTAACCGAATGCGGGCGGTGGCTCGGTCGCTCACTGAGACCGGCACTCGACGGAGCCTGCGGCGCTCTCGGGTCCCTGCGCGGCACAGAGCCTCGCTGCTTGTGCGCGCGCCTGTTCGGCACCAGGCCTGCGGCGCTCGCGAACACCTGCCCGGCACATAGCCTCGCTGCTTGTGGGCGCCTGCTCGGCACTAGGTCTGACCCGTGGCGCTCGCCGGGCCCCCGCCCGTTCCACTGGTAGATTGGGCCGGGTAGTGAACAGACCGCTTCCCGTCCACCCCCACGCCCGACGATGCCGGAACTGACCCGCCGCGAGAAGCACCTGGCCTTCGCGGGCGTGCTGACGGTGCTCTTCCTCGCCTCTCTCAACCTCACCGTCGTGGGGACGGCCCTACCGAGGATCATCGCCGAGCTCGAAGGCTTCCACCTCTACGCCTGGGCGTTCACCAGCTTCTCGCTCGCCTCAACCGTAACCCTGCCCATCTACGGTCGGCTCAGCGACATCTACGGCCGCCGTTCGATCCTCCTCTTCGGCATCGTCCTCTTCTCCCTGAGCAGCGTTCTCTCGGGCTTCGCCCAGAACATGCCGCAGCTCATCGCCTCGAGGGTCCTCCAGGGGATCGGCGGGGGAGCGTTGATGGGGATGGCGTGGGCAGCAATCGGCGACATCTTCAGCCCCCGCGAACGCGCCCAGTACCAGGGCTTCAACGGGGCGGCGTTCGGTATCAGTTCGGTGGTGGGCCCCATCGTCGGCGGTCTCATAACCGACACCCTGGGCTGGCGATGGGTCTTCTTCGTAAACGTGCCGGTCGCGATCGTGGCCTTCATCGTGATAAGCCGCTACCTGCCTCAAGGCGAAAGCCAACGAGGTCACGGGCTGGACCTGGCGGGTAGCCTGCTGCTGGTCCTCGGCCTGGTTCCGTTGCTCCTCGCACTCACCTGGGGTGGCGTGGAGCTGCCCTGGAGGTCGGCACCGATCCTGGGCCTGCTCCTCTTCTCGGCAGGGAGCATCGCACTCTTCGGATGGCGCCAGGCCCGAACTTCCTCCCCGATTCTGGCGCCAGCCCTCTTCCGCGACCCAACCTTCAACGTCGCCAACGCCACCAGCTTCCTCACCGGCGTCGGCCTCTTCGGCGCCGTCATCTACCTGCCGCTCTTCGTGCAGGGCGTTCAGGGCGGCAGCGCCGCGGCCAGCGGCTTCGCCCTGGCTCCGCTCATGTTCGGGATGATCATCAGCAGCACAGCCTCCGGCATCCTCGTCACCCGTACCGGACGCTACAAGCCGTACATCCTGGGAGGCCTGGGGGTGATGGCGTTCGGCTTCTACCTCGCCAGCACCATGGGATCTCAGACGCCAACCTGGCACACGGTCATTTACATGGTCGTCCTGGGGCTGGGCATCGGTCCCACCAATTCGCTCCTGATCCTGGCGGTCCAGAACGCCTTGCCGCCGAACCTGCTGGGAACGGTCACCAGCGCCAATCAGTTCTTCCGCCAGATCGGGGGCACGATCGGCGTAACGCTCTTCGGCACCCTCGTAACAGCCAGGGTCCGCCGGGGACTGGCGTCTTCGCTGCCCGCCGAGCTGCGCGCCCTGCCTCGAGGCGTCACGGAGGAGCTGGCAGACCCCAACCTGCTCACCAACCCCGAAGCGCTCGATCGGGCCCGGGAGACCGTCGCTTCGCTGGCCGGCCCGGGCCTATTCGGTCCATTCATAGAGAGCCTGCGCGAGGCCTTGGGGTCGGGCCTCAGCCTGGTGTTCCTCACCGACCTCGCCGTGACCGTCCTGGGCCTGCTCATAGGCCTGTGGCTGCCGCAACGTGAACTGAGGAGCGTCGAAATCCGCACCAGTGCTGCGCCAACGGATGACTGAGACGGTGACGGTTATGATAGGTGCATATGCGCTCGTCGTCGGAAACACCACAACAGGAGGGGGATGCGATGGGACCGGCACCCGAAGTCAGCCTGTTCGCTCACAGTGCCCGCATCATCCGACAGACGGTCGAGGTCAACATCGAAGGCATCTCCCACCCCGAGAGCCTCATCGCACCACGGCCGGCCGGCAGCTGCGCGAACTGGATCCTTGGCCACCTGGCACACAGCTACGAACAGACGCTCCCCCACCTCGGTCAGCCGAAGGTCGTGGATAACGGCACGCTGGAACGCTACCGCCGCGGATCGGACCCGATCGGCGAAGGTTCGCCGGCATGCGACTTCGATGAGCTGCGCCGTATCTTCGCCGAGTCCAGCGACCGGATCGGAGCCGGACTGGCTTCGCTGAACGACGAGGCCCTGGCCACGACGAGCAACTACTTCGGCGGGAAGTCCGAGACTACACTGGCGAAGTTCCTGAACTTCATCTTCTTCCACCAGGCCTATCACGCCGGTCAACTGGGGGTGCTGCGCAGGATCGTGGGCAAGGAGGGCGCGATACCTTGACGGAGAGAAGCGACGAGCGGCTGGACCGTGAGCGCGGGCTAGAGATAGCCCGCACCTGCACCTACTTCAACGTTCGCAAGGCGACCCGGATCCTGGGCGACCTCTTCGACGACGCCTTGCGTCCGCACGGCCTGAAGGGTACCCAGTTCTCGCTGCTCGTGGCGGTGAGCCTGGCCGAAGGACCAACCGTCGGCCGACTCGCCGAGATCCTCGCCGCAGACCGGACCACCCTAACCCGCACTCTCGCTCCGCTCGAGCGCGACGGCCTGCTCGAGAGCCGACCGGGTGAAGACAAACGGGAGCGACGACTCTACCTCACCGCCGAAGGCGACCGCCGACTCTGTGAAGCCAGCAGCGATTGGGAGCGGGCACAGCAGGCGATCGTCGAGGAGCTGGGAGCCGGCTCCTGGGAGGACCTGATGACGGGCGTCCGGGCGGTGCACGGCATGGGGCGTACGGGGGAGACCGAGGCGACCTGACGCCAGGCGCAGGCGGAAGCGTTCGGTTCGATACCGGCTACTGCTCGCACGTCGCCGCTCTCACCTTCGACCCGACGCCTTCCTCGCGTCCCGTCGGCTAGGGCAGAGAGAGCAGCCGGGAGTGAAGTCGGGCCCAGATTCCGTTCCTCGCTTCTCGATGACTCCCCGGCTCCCAGTAAGCTCGAACGATGACGGAGAAGCGATGACGGAGAAAAGCACCCGGTTCCTCGACCGTGGCCGCCACCTGTGGCTGGGGCTAGCACTGATCGCCGTGATGTGGCCACTCAACTGGTTCCTCCCCGGCCTGCGGACGATGTTCCTCTTCTTCCCGCTCTGGCTGGGCTACATCCTCACCGTCGACGGCCTCGTGCTCCGCCGCAGAGGAAGTTCACTGCTCAGTCGGGCGGGACCGTCGGAGGCCGTCATGCTCTTCCTCATCTCGGCGGTCTCCTGGTGGCTCTTCGAGGCGGTCAACCTCGTTCTGCACAACTGGCGCTACCTGGGGCGAGAGCTCATCGGCGACGCCGCCTACGCCCTCTTCGCCTCGGTGGCCTTCTCGGTCGTCATGCCGGCCGTGTTCGCCAGCGCCGAACTCGTTCGCGACAGCGCCTGGATCGAGCGGTTCGGGTCGGGCCCCCGACTGCGGCCGACCCGCCGCAATCTGCTGCTCCTCATCGCGATCGGGTTTGTGATGCTGGCGCTGTCGCTCGGCTTCCCCGACCTCTTCTTCCCGCTGATCTGGGGCGCCATCTACCTTATCCTCGACCCGCTCAACCACCTGCTGGGCAAGGCCTCGCTGCTCGACCGGCTCGAGCGAGGCGATTGGCGGCCGGTCGCCTCGCTCGCCGCAGGCGCCCTGATGACCGGCTTCTTCTGGGAGCTCTGGAACTACTTCAGTTACCCGAAGTGGGTCTACGACATCCCGGGGGTGGGATTCCTCCACATCTTCGAGATGCCCTTGCTGGGCTACCTGGGCTACCTCCCGTTCGGGCTCGAACTGTTCGCCCTGTTCGCGCTGCTAAGGTGGAGACCGCTCGACCCGCAGTTGTAGCTGCTGTTGGCTGGCGGCGTCACTCGCGTCACTCTCGGCGGCCGGGATCCGCTGGGGCCTCGTGCTACCCTCGGCCTCGTGAGCGACGACCGGCTCTTCGTCTTCCTGCGGGCCGTCAACCTGGGCCGCGTCAACAAGGTGCCGATGAAGCAGCTCGTGGCCGAGGCAGACGCCGCCGGCCTCGGCGAGTGCCGTTACCTCTTGCAGAGTGGAAACCTGATCTTCCCCGGCTTCACCCGCGACCCAGTCGGCCTGAAGAGCGCGCTCGAGCGGCTGATCCTCGACCGCTTCGCGGTGACGACGGCGGCGGTGACGCGGAAGCCCCGAGAACTCCGCAGACTGGTCGAAGCCAACCCGTACGAAACCCCGGAAGGCGGCAGCATCCAGGTGGCGATGTGGGACGAGGAACCGGACGCCGAGGGTCTCGCGGAGCTGGCCTCAGGCGACTACGGCGAAGACCTCCTCTGCCTCACCGAAGGTGCCGCGATCATCAGGTACGCCAGCAGTTCGCACCGTTCGAAGCTGAGCAACAGCCTCATCGAGCGGAGGTGGCGAGTAGCCTCGACCCTCCGGAACATCAGGACGCTGGAGCGACTCCTGGACGTATAGGAGCACGTATGGGAGCGGCGTGCGGACGGCGTCCGCCAGCGGGCATGGTGTACGCGCCTACCGTACGCCGCCACGGCCGCTCGCGACTTTCCACTTTCGACTTTCGACTAGAGTTACTCATGTCGAAGTTGAGGATGCGAATCTCGGTATCGCTCGACGGTTACGTCGCCGGACCGAACCAGAGCGTCGAGGAACCCCTCGGGGTCGGCGGCGAGGGGCTACACGAGTGGGTGGTGCCCCTGCAGGCCTGGCGGGAGCCGCACGGCAAGGAGGGCGGAGAGGTCAACGCGAGCAGCGCCATCTTCCAGGAGTCGCTGGAGAACATCGGCGCGACGCTGATGGGCCGGAACATGTTCGGCGGACATCCCGGCGACTGGGACGCCCAGAATCCGTGGAAGGGCTGGTGGGGCAAGAAACCGCCCTTCCACCACCCGGTCTTCGTCGTCACCCACTATCCGCGCGAACCGCTCGAGCTCGACGACACCACCTTCACTTTCGTCACCGGAGGCATCGAAACCGCCCTGGAGGAGGCGCGGAAGGCTGCCGGAGGCAAGGACGTGGCCCTCGCCGGAGGCGCGGACATCTGCAACCAGTACCTCGCGGCCGGACTGGTGGACGAGATGCTGCTCCACCAGGTGCCTATCCTGCTAGGCGGCGGCGAGCGACTGTTCGAAAGGGTGGGAGACGATCTGCACGGGCTTCGGCTGGTCCGGACGGTCGCCACTCCCGAAGTCGTGCACTTGAAGTTCGCCCGCTGAGCCTCAGCCTTTCACCGATCCCGCCAGCAGCCCACGCACGAAGTACTTGCCCAGCACGATGTAGACGATGAGCGTGGGCAGGGCGGCGAGGATAGCGCCGGCCATCGGCAGATTCCAGTTGACCGCCTCGCCTCCCGCCAGGTTGGCGATCGCCACCGTTATCGGATGGGTGTCCTGGGTTGTAAGGGTGACGGCGAAGAGGAACTCGTTCCAGATCTGGGTGAACTGCCAGATGATGACGACCACGAAGCCGGAGATCGACAGCGGGAAGATCACGCGGCGGTAGATACCGAAGAAACCGGCCCCGTCGATCTTGGCAGCCTCGATCATCTCGTCGGGGATCTCGGCGTAGAAGTTGCGGAAGATGAGGGTCGTTATGGGCAGGCCGTAGACGATGTGGGTGAGGATCAGGCCACCCAGCGAACCGTAGAGCCCTATCGACGCCAGGAACTGGAAGAGGGGGATGAGGATGCTCTGGTAGGGGATGAACATCCCGAAGAGGATCAGCGGGAAGACGACGTTCGCACCCGGGAAGCGCCACTTGGAGAGGACGTAGCCGTTGAGCGAGCCGAGTACAGCCGACCCTGCGGTCGCCGACACGGTGAGGATCAGGCTGTTCAGAAGCTGCGGCGAGAACGCACGCCAGGCGGTGACGAAGCTCCCCCAGTTCCAGGTGTCCGGCAGATGCCAGGTAGTCGACAGCTGGATCTCGGCGGGCGGCTTGAGAGCGGTGATCAACACCAGATATACCGGCAGCAGGAAGAAGGCCGAGGCGAGCGCCAGCAGCAGGTAGGTGCCCGGACCGGCACGTGTGCTCCCGGTCATCTGCGCACCTCACCCCTCAGCTGAGTCCACAGGTAGGGGATGATCACAGCACCCACCATCAGCAGCAGGACCACGGCGATCGCCGCGCCCTCGGCGAACTGATTGGCGCGGAAAGCGCGCAGGTACATCGACAGCGCGGGCACGCTGGTGCGGATGTTGTCGGGTCCCGCCATGGCGAAGATCAGGTCGAAGATCTTGAGGCTGATGTGCCCCAGGATTATGACGGCCGAGAGCGAGATGGGCCCCAACAGTGGGAATATCACGTGGCGGAATAGCTGGAGTTCACTGGCGCCGTCCACGCGAGCGGCTTCGCGCAGGTCGTCGGAGATGCCGCGCAGGCCGGCGAGGTAGAGGGCCATCGTGTAGCCCGACATCTGCCAGACGGCGGCGATGATGATGCCTACCAGGGCGAGGTTGAAGCCGTGCGGCTCCGGGTACGAGAGGATCTCGACGCTCCTGGCGCCGGTCGCGGTCCAGATCGCCGCGACCGCCGTCAGCACGGCCATCACCGTTCCACGGCCCCGTCTCCCACGCCGGAACGAGAGGACCGTTAGCCACAGGAGGATGACGCCGACGCCGACGCCGAGGATGACGGGCAGGTTCTGCCAGTTGAACTGCCACACCTGCTCGCGGCTGGTGAGCCACCTGAACTGGAGCCGCGGCAGGCCGATCAGGGTGGGCAGCACGTTGACGCCGCCCTGCGGCTGCAGCATCCAGCGCCAGATGGTGCCGGTGACTATGAAGGCGAGCGCCATCGGGAAGAGGAACACCGTCCGGAAGAAGCCTTCGCCCTTCACCCGTCGGTCGAGCAGGATGGCGAGGGTGAGGCCGATCGCCAGGCAGCCCAGCAGGAAGAAGAGGGTGAAGAAGAAGGTGTTGACCAGGTCCTGCCGGAAGCGGCTGTCGAGAGCGCTGGTGAACAGGCTCTGGTAGTTCTCTAGGCCGATGAACGAGATGACGGGATTCAGCGCAAGCGCCTGGGCCGGGTTCTGCCCCCAGTCGGTCAGCGATACGTAGGCGGTGCGGCCGATGAATCCGTAGACGAAGACGCCCAGCAGCACGAGCGACGGCAAGATCATGAGGATGGCTGTGAGACGGTCTCTGGTCAGACGCACCGCGTTGTTCCCGATCGGAAGATAGCCGGTTCTAAAGAGGAGCAGGGGCGGTCTCCCGCCCCTGCCGCCTGGTCCGCTAGCTCAATCCCCTATGCCGACCTGGTTGGCCAGTTCCTGCGCGGCCGCGGCCGCGGCCTGCGGACTGCCACCCCCGGCCAGGCCCTGGATCACGCCCGGGAACTCGCTCATGAACGTTTCCGGAGCGACTACCCCGTGCTGCAGGCTGCCCACGAGAGTGTCGTTTCGGTAGTCCTCGAGAGCCGATTGCGAGTACTCGTTGTAGAGGCTCGCCTCCGTATCGAGCCGGGGCGAGATCGAGCCCTTGAGCGGGTTGAAGACGTTCTGCGCCTCGGCCGAGCCTACTAGCGTGAGCCACTCGACCGCGTTCTCGCGGTGCGGGGCGCCGACCGGGAGGCCGAACGAGTCGGAGAGGAGCATGAAGGTCCCGTCGGTCCCCGGGGAGGCGGCCCAGCCGAAGTCTTCGCCTGGCGTGAGGTCGAGGGTCGTGGTCATGTAGCCGGCGGCCCAGTCCCCCATCACGTTGAATGCCGCCTGGCCGTTCACGACCCGGTCGGTCGCCTGCTGCCAGGTGAGTCCGGCGGCGTCTTCGTTGGCGCACTCCATGACGTTGCTGAACGTCTCGAAGGTCTGCACCACCTGCGGGTCGTCGAACGCCAGTTCGCCGTCCCAGAGGCTCTGCCAGCCGTCGGCGCCCAGTTCGGCGAGCGCGACGGACTCCCACAGATGAACCTGGGTCCAGGGCTCACCGACCACCAGCGGCGTGACTCCGGCGTCCTGCAACGCCGGGCAGGTGGTGTCGACGAACTCCTGCCAGCTGCTCGGAGCCTCTACGCCCCACTCCTCGAGATTGGAGGGCACGAACCACATCACGTTGGAGCGGTGGATGTTGACGGGAACGCTCCAGATCCCTTCGTCGGTACTGATCAGATCGATGAGACCCTGCGGGAAGGCCTCCATCCAGCCCTGCTCCTCGAAGATGAAGGTGATGTCCTCCATCCGGTCGGCGGTGACCCAGGTGCCGATCAACTCCTGGCCGGCATGTACCTGGAACGAGTCGGGCGGTTCGCCGCCCAGCATCCTGGTCTTGAGCACGGCTCGGGCGTTTACGCCTGCCCCGCCGGTGACGGTGGCGTTGATGACCTCGGTCTCGGGATACTGCTGTTCGTAGAGGTCGATGAGCGCCTCGAGCGCCGGTCCTTCGTCACCGGCCCACCACGAGAAGATCTCGAGCTGATCTTCCTGAGCCCAGGCGAGCGTGAAGAACGTGATCGTCAACAGTGCCACTACTCTCTTCATCTCTTCTCCTAACCGTTGCCTCACAGACGAGATTCGTCAGCTCTTCCGAGTTCCGTTCAGACATTGCGGAGTCCGGCTTTTCGCAGACCCCTTCCTATATCGCTACCTCCTCTTCGGGATTCACCGCTCGCACGGGCCACCATGCCGACGTCCCCTATCGTCGCTGCCGTTCGCCCCCCGCTCACCTGGCGGCCGCGCGGTTGCGGCTCTGATCGTTGTTCAGCTGTCGATTGTACAGTTCGCGAGCGCGAATGTCAGGGTCGCCGGCAGCGGAAGCGGAGTTCGACCGGTCTTATCGGCCCAGTTCCTCCAGAGGTACGTCGACCTCGTAGGGCCCCTGGACGTAGGGGCCCACCGCGTAGGGATCGAAGAGTACGCGAACGCTCCAGGGGCTGATCACGAACGAATCGAGAAGCCACTCGGTCTCCTCCGTCACCTCGCCCTGCACGACCCAGGAGGCGCCTTGCCGCCTGAGTCCAGCGATTACGCTCCTGCGGATCGTGGCTTCGTCACACGTCCAGCCCAGTCGCTTCGGGACCTCGCAGATGCCACCTGCCGCTTCCCAGCCGCCGTCCACTCTGAGGAGCGTACGCGACTCACGGCGGCTGTTCGGGTGAGCGCCGCCAGTGTAGGTGTCGATGACGATGTAGTAGCTGACCAGGTCGGTGTCGAATCCGGCCAGATAGACGGTCCGCGAGTCGGTGTAGATACCGGCAGGGGTCCGGGGCAGCTCACGGCGCTGTAGCAGCCCCTCGGCCACGAACTCGTCGACGGCGAGATCGAAGGGTATCTCGCTCCACGGATCGGCGTAAAAGAAGGGCGCCCAACGCTGCACGGCGAAGCTGCCATCGGCAAGCCGAAGGCCGCCGAGGAGGACGCTGCCGACCGCTCGGAACTCGATCGGCTCGAGATCGTACAGGTAGAGCTGGCCGGCCCCCTGCGAGTCGAGTCCCCCGTCCGGCAGGAGGCCGGCGATGAAGGTCCACGTCTCGGTGACCACCTCCAACTCCCGCTGGTGCTCGATGTAGGGACCGGTGAGGGTGAGTTCGACGCTCGCCTCCTCGCCCGGTCCGGCGGGAGCCTCGAGCAGTTGCAGTTCGGCGCCGTCGGGAGGGAACAGGTGCAGCGAGGCGAGAAGCATCCTGCCCCGCTCGCTGGTCCCGACGTAGAGCGCGCCGTCGCTCGGCAGCGGAGGTTGCGCGGCGACGCTGCCGGTCAGCAGGAGGACCAGGAGGAGGCCGAGGGACCGGCGGATCATGACGAAGTGTAATCCGCGTCGGCTCGCGAGCGGGAGGCGCACGCTCCGGCCTCGTACCATGTGGCCGTGAGCAGGCGCTTCAACAGCTCCCAACGGTCGGCACTGCTCGCTCTGCGAGGCGGCAGCTTGCAGCACGGCGCTCACGGCTGGTTGGCCGAGGGGGAGGGCTCAGCGCAACTCCTCTCCGACGGGATAGTGCGCTGGCTCTTCGGCGAGGGCTACCTGGCGCGGTCGACCGACCGGACCTTCGAGCTGAGCGAACGAGGCGAAGCGGCCCTCGAGGAAGCAGTGAGCGAGGCCGGGACGACAGGCGACTCCGCAGCGAGCGTCGACGCCGGTACGCCGGTCCTGCTCCTCGGCCCCGCGCCTCACTCGGAAGAGCTCGACTACCTGCTGGTGGTGCCGTTCGGCCGCGGCGAAGCCGTCAGACATGCCGAGCGGCTGCGACGTCTGGCCGAGCTCCAGGGTGAAGAGCGGTTCGAGTTCGTCCAGTTCCGCGACGAGATCTTCGCCTTGCCGATCACCCCGCGCCTGGCCGAGTTCGGTTTGCTACGGGAGGGGAACGCGCGTCTCCTCGCCGGCGGACTGCCTGATCCGGCGGAATTGGGCCTGCGCCACTGCCCGGACCGGGGCGTGAACTACGGACGGGAATGGTTGCAATGGTTCGGCGGCTTCGACCCGGAGTCGCCGTTGATCGTAAGTTCGAGGCTGCCGACCGGGGCTTTCGACAGGCTCATACGGAACGGACCGGGAACCGGCGACTGAGTGGGCCACAGAGCCGACTACTCGTCTGGCGGCCGCTTCCACGACCTCATGTAGCTGGCGATCCCCATCCCCAACAGAACGGCAGCCAGGAAGTAGAGGAGGAAGGAACCGTTCTGCGTCGCCAGACGGAGCACGTAGATGCTGGCCAGCAGGAAGATCGTCGGCAGGAGCAGGAAACGCAGGAAACCCATCTGCCTCGTTTATAGCAGGTCGGCACAGGGCCGCTTCTCATACTTCCGGATGAAGACCCGCCGTCGCACCCGACGATAGGCTGTTGCCGGCAGGAGCGAGAAGCGATCCAACACGACGAGGAAGGAAACATGGCCGACTCGACGACACCCTCGACTTCCCCATTGCGCAGCGGCGCCGCCGCCGTCTTCCTGGGGGCAGCTGGCTCTTCGCCGCCGGCGTAGCTACTCAGGTCTATCTCGCCGGGGCCGGCATCCTTGTCGATCCGGCCTACTTCGGTTGGCATGTGACCTTCGCCCACCTCCTCGAGTCGCTCTTCCTGCTCCTCCTCGTCGCGGGGCTCCTCGGCGGCGTAGGCAGGAACGCCCTGGGCTGGGTCGGTCTCCTGTTCCTGCTCTACTCGCTGCAGTACGCCTTCGTCAACGGTTTCGCGGGCCCGGCTCGAGCTCTCCATGCGGTGAACGCTCTGCTGATGCTGCTCGTTGCCCTTCACCTGGGACGCCGGCAGTGGCGGGTCTTCCGTGGGCTGCCGGCCAACGCCGACGGACCGGGCGGCGACAGACTCAGGCGCAACCTGGTGATCTCGATCCTCGTCGCCATCCCGATCGTCGTCCTCTGGGCCCTGCTGACGCCAGCACCGACCGCAACCGCTACCGCGACGACTTCGGCGGTGGAGTCCGACACCGTCTCCGCAGGGGCGGGGGCGGAGATCTTCGCCGCCCATTGCAGCGGCTGTCATGGCGTTGAGGGTGAGGGTGGCTTCGGACCCCGACTAGCGGGCGAAGTGGACGTCGCCGCAGCGCTGGTCGAGCAGATACTGGAGGGTGGCAGCGGCATGCCGGCGTTCCGAAACCAGCTCTCGGACGAGCAGGTAGCCCAGGTGGCGAGCTACGTGGGCAACAGCTGGGGGAACGACCTGGGTCCGGTGAGCGCCAGGCTGGTGGGCGAGCACCGGTAGAAACGGCTCCTCCCGATCCGGGCCTCAGCCCGCCGACCCGCCGCGGACCATCTCGAGCAAGCGGAGCGCGTCGTAGGGGGCGTGTCCCTCGGCATCGTTGTCGAAATAGACGTGCACATCACGGCCCTCGTCCAGCCAGTTGCACACCTTGTGGGACCAGCCGCGGAGGAGGCGGCTGCTGTAACGCGAGGCGTACTTGCGGGTGTGACCGTGGAGCCGAACGTAGACGAGGTCGGTAGTAACACGCTCCCACAGGGGGAAGTCGGGAGCGTCCGATTGGCACACGGCAACATCGTGCTCCTCGAGCAGCGCCGCGGTCTCGTCGTCGAACCAGCTACGGTGGCGGAGCTCCAGAGCGTGGCGCACCTCCGGCCAGGTACCCAGGTCGTCCAGGAACTTCGCCAACTTCTCGGAACTCTTCTGCAGGCTCGCCGGGAGTTGCCATACGACTACCGCCAGCTTCTCTCCCATCGGCTCGGCTCGTTCCTTCATCAGTCGTACAGGCTCGGCGACATCGTTCAGCTTCTTGCTGTGAGTGGCGTAGCGGTGCCCCTTGATCGCGAAACGGAAGGTGTCCGGCGTCTCCTCCCGCCACTTCCGGAAGGTGTCCTTCGACTGCAGTCGGTAGAAGGTACCGTTCACCTCGATGCCTGTGAACCGCTCCGCACAGTAGCTGAGCCACCTCTGCCTCCACCCCTTGTAACTCCAGCCGCTTGTGCCTATGAAGGCGCATGCCATGCTCAAGGGTGCGGCGCGAAGAGCAGTTCGAGGGGCAGGTACGGCACAATCTGTCGGCGAACACGGACTCCGGCTGCGGAGTCGGGCGAGGGTAGTTCGCGAAGGAGGAACGATGGGATTCGCACTCTCCGACATGAAGCTGACGAGCAGCGCCTTCGAGCAGCACGGGCAGATCCCCAGGCGGCACACCGCCGAGGGCGAGGACGTCTCCCCGCCGCTCAGCTGGAGCGGGGCGCCCGAGAGCACCCGTTCGTTCGCGATCTTCTGTCACGATCCGGATGCTCCCCTGGTGAAGCCCGGCAGCTTCGGTTTCACCCACTGGGTGCTCTACGGGCTCCCCGGCTCGACCACGAGCCTTTCGGAGGGAACCGGCGAAGGGCGGCAGGGCGTGAACGACTTCGGCGGCACCGGCTACGGAGGTCCCAAGCCGCCTGTCGGGCACGGCACCCACCACTACTACTTCTGGGTGATGGCGCTCGACCGGGAACTCGACTTCGCACCAGGCCTGAACCTGGAGCAACTCCTGGAGAAGACGGAGCGGCACGTGCTGGGCATGAACAGGCTGGTAGGCAGTTACCGGATCGACTAACGCGTCTGTTAATATCCGGGGCGAGGCTCAGGGTGAGGGCTGCCTGTTTCAGGGCGAACCGAACGGCTCGGGGGAGTCCGGAGCCTATCCGGCCTGACGACCGCGAGGAGGCACCTGTGACCAGCGTCCTGACGGGTGATCGTGCTGCCCATCAGCTGAGCGAGTCCGAGTGAAACTGTTCGATCTCGATGGCCGGGTCGCTATCATCACCGGCGGCACCGGTGTGCTGGGTGGCGCGATGGCCCGGGGCCTGGCGGCGGCGGGTGCGAGAGTGGGGGTCCTTGGACGGCGCACGGCCAGAGCCCAGGAGGTAGCCGACACGGTCGCAGCCGCCGGCGGAGAAGCGCTGGCGCTGACAGCGGACGTCTTGGACAAGACGGAGCTGGAAGCGGCTCGCGACGCCGTGCTGGACAGTTGGGGACAGGTGGACATCCTCGTCAACTGCGCGGGCGGGAACAGGCCGGAAGCGACCGTGGTGGGTGACCTCACCCTGTTCGACCTCGATGCGGACGCGTTCAGAGCGGTAGTCGAACTGAACCTGACGGGCACGCTCCTGCCCACCCAGGTGTTCGGCCGTCCCATGGCCCTCAGGCGCAGCGGCTCGATCGTGAACGTGTCCTCCATGGCGGCCCAACGGCCGCTCACACGGGTGATCGGTTACGGGGCAGCGAAGGCGGCGATCGACAACTTCACCCGTTGGCTGGCAGTCGAGCTCGCCACCAAGTATGGCCCGTCGCTGCGCGTGAACGCGATCGCACCGGGGTTCTTCATCGGCGAACAGAACCGCGGGCTGCTGCTCGAGGATGGCGGCAACTACACCCCTCGCGGGCGGCAGATAATCGACCACACCCCAATGGGCCGTTTCGGCGAGCCGGACGAACTGGTTGGCACGCTCCTCTGGCTCGCCGGCGACGCGTCGAAGTTCGTCACGGGAGTGGTAGTGCCGGTGGACGGAGGTTTCTCGGCCTTCGCCGGGGTATAGCCGGATGGCCGAGCGCATCAGCTGGGATCTCGACCCGGATCGTTGCTTCTCCCCCGTTCCGGCTCAACGCGACCGCGGGCGCGATCTCTACGAGCGAGTCGCCGGTCTTCCCCTCGTTTGCCCGCACGGGCACGTCTCACCCGCGCTGCTGGTCGATCCGGAAGCCCGGCTGGGGAGCCCTGCTGATCTCTTCGTCATCCCCGACCATTACGTCTTCCGGATGCTCTACAGCCAGGGGGTCGGTCTGGAGGAACTGGGCCTGGCGGGCAAGCGCGGTGCCGGCGAAAGAGACCACCGTCGAGTGTGGCAGCTGTTCGCGGAGAACTTCTACCTCTTCCGCGGCACCCCAACGGGGCTTTGGCTCAAGGACGAGCTGATCACGCTCTTCGGGATCCAGGAACCGCTCACCGGCGAGAGCGCCCAGCGGATCTACGACCAGCTGGAGGAGAAGCTGGCGAGCGAAGAGTTCAGGGCGCGGGCGCTGTTCGAACGCTTCGGCATCGAGGTCCTCTGCACCACCGATGCGGCCACTGACGACCTCGAGCAGCACCGCCTTCTGCAGGAAGACGGGCTGAACGTTCGGCCCACGTTCCGTCCCGATGCCCTGATGAACGTCGCGGCGCGCGACTGGATGGAGAACCTGAGCCGGCTGAGCGACCTCACCGGCGTCGAGGTGCGCGACTACCGGAGCTTCATCGCGGCGCTGGAGGAGCGCCGGCGGGCCTTCTGCAGGGCCGGAGCGACGGCCAGCGATCACGGCGTACCAAGTCCCCACACCGAGAGGCTGTCGGCACGGGAAGCGAGCGAACTGTTCGAGAGGGCCCTGGAAGGCGAGGCCAGCGACAGCGACGCCGCCAGGTTCAGCGCTCACATGCTCATGGAGTTCGCGCGGATGAGCACCGAAGATCACCTGGTGATGCAGATCCACGCTGGCAGCCTCCGCAATCACAACCGGGCGCTGTTCGATCGGTTCGGGCCGGACATGGGGGCAGACATCCCGGTTCGCACCGAATGGACGCGCTCGCTCCGCGCCCTTCTGAACGACTACGGCGTCGAACCGGGATTCCGGCTAATCGTCTACACGCTGGACGAGAGCGCCTACGGACGCGAACTGGCGCCGCTGGCAGGCCACTACCCCTGCTTGCGTCTGGGCGCACCCTGGTGGTTCTTCGACTCGGTGAAGGGGATGGAGAGGTACCTCGATGCCGTCATCGAGACGGCAGGGATCTACAACCTCGCCGGTTTCAACGACGACACCCGGGCGTTCGCCTCGATACCTGCCCGTCACGACGTCTGGCGGCGTGTAACCTGCAACTGGCTGGCCGGCGAAGTGACGCGCGGGCTCATGGACGAGGCGGATGCGGCCGAAGCCGCCGTCGACCTGGCCTACGGGCAAGCCAGGCGGACATACCGTCTCGCGGAGGAGGGCGAGGGCGAATGAGCGGCCCTGAGTACGGCTGCCGCATCGAACGGGCCTTCGAGCGGCGGGCGCCCGAGCCATGAGGCTTGCGCTGATCGGCGGCACGCTCGCCACACCTCACCGCCTCTTCGAAGGGTACCTGCTCGTCGAGAACGGCGTGATCGGTGCGGTCGGCAAGGGTGATCCGCCTCCCGAACTGCTCGTCGAGGCCCGGGTCGTCGACCTCAACGGTGCGCTGGCGGCCCCTGGCTTCATCGACTCGCACGTCCACGGAGGCGGAGGCGCCGACGTGATGGACGCCTCCCCCGAGGCGCTCGCCGCCGTCGCCGCCGCGCACGCCGCCGGCGGGATCACCTCCTTCCTGCCCACCACGGTGGCCGTGCCCCTCGAGCAGCTCGAGCCGGTGTTCGCCGCCTACCGTTCGTTCGTGGCGGCGAACGGGGGTAGGGCGGGCGCCCAGCCTCTGGGGCTGCACCTCGAGGGCCCCTTCCTCAACCCCGAACAGTCCGGAGCGCTCGATCCGCGGTCCATGAGCGCCCCTGCCGAAGCAGAAATCGAGTTGTTGCTGCGTCCCGAGAACGGCGTGAGGCGGATGACGGTGGCGCCGGAACTGCCCGGAGGGATGGCGCTGGGACTCGAGCTGCGCGGACGAGGCATGGTCGCTTCGATCGGCCATTCGGCGGTGAGGGGCGAGGAACTCCTCGAGGCGCTGGACCACGGCTACGAGCTGATCACCCACTTCTATTCCGGAATGGAGGGTGTGACACGCGAGAACGCCTACCGGGTAGCCGGCCTGGTGGAAGGCGGTTACCTGCACGACCCGCTCTGGGTAGAGGTGATCGCCGACGGCCGCCACCTCCCGGCCGAACTGCTGCGACTCATCTACAAGGTCAAAGGTCCCTCACGCATTGTCCTCACCACCGACGCGATGCGGGCCGCGGGCCTCGGACCGGGCGAATACAGCCTGGGCTCGGGGTCCGCCTCCCGTCGGGTCCTGGTCGAGGACGGGGTCGCGAAGCTTCCGGACCGCAGCGCTTTCGCCGGCTCCGTGGCGCTGGGACACGACCTGGTGCGGACCATGGTGCGCACGGCGCAAGTCCCCCTTCTGGAGGCGCTGCAGATGTTCACTGTCAACCCGGCACGCCTCCTGGGCATCGACCACAGGAAGGGCCGGCTGGTGCACGGGGCCGATGCAGATATAGTCGTACTCGACGAGGACCTGAAGGCATCGATGACGATCGTAGGCGGCCGGATAGTGGCCGGCGGCAGCGGGGATGGAGCGACAGATGCAGGCAAGGAGTGACGAGGGGGAGATCGCGTCGTTCGAGGCGGACCGGTTGCTCGTGCACATCTTCGAGGACCGGGTAGCAGCCGGAGAAGCGGCCGCCAGGGGCGTGGCGGAAGACATGCGGGAACTGGTCAGGGCACGCGGCTCGCTGGGCATGGTGTTCGCCTCTGCCCCTTCACAACTCGAACTCCTCCAAGCCCTCGTCGTCACGCCCGACCTTCCCTGGAATCGAGTGGCCGCGTTCCACCTGGACGAGTACGTGGGGATCGGGAGCGATGAGCCGAGGTCTTTCGTGCGGTTCCTGAGGGAGCACCTCTTCGAGCGGGTGGAGATGGCAGAGACCCATCTGCTGAACGGCGTCGCCTCCTCCGCCGCGGAGGAGTGCCAGCGCTATCAGGCCCTGCTGAGGAGCCACCGGCTCGACATCGCCTGCATCGGTATCGGAGAGAACGGTCACATCGCCTTCAATGAGCCGGGCGAGACCGACTTCGACGACCCGCGACTGGTACGCCTCGTCGAGCTGGACCAGGCGTCCCGGCGCCAGCAGGTCAACGAGGGCCTCTTCGGAAGCCTCGACGAGGTGCCTACCGAAGCGATGACGCTTACCGTACCGGCCATAACTTCGGTGAAGAGGATCCACTGCATCGTGCCGGGCCGCAACAAGGCCCGGGCGGTCGAGCGCACCGTCGAGGGCGAGATGAGCACTGCTTGTCCGGCGTCGGTCCTGCGGGCTCATCCAGGAGCCGTTCTCTACCTCGACCGAGAGTCGGCCTCACTGCTGTCAGGTCGGGCGAGCTAGGTTCCGGAGGGGTGGAAGCGGGCCGCTCATCCGTTCGAGAGGGTGTGCCAGGCCTCCTAGGCCCGCTGCTTCGCCGTCGCCAGCCACTCCTGCAGGTGCTCGGCCACGAAAGCGTCGTCGGTGAGTTCCGGGTAGGCGGTCCGCACGCGGTCGATCTCCTCCCGCTGCCCTTCTGACAGCGACTCTTGCGGATCGAGGCACCAGGTTCCCCCGAGCAGCCCTTGATCCGCGAGGACCTGATGGACACCAGCGATGACTCCGTGGAAGTCGTTGCCGGCATCGAACACGGCCGCGTTGGCGTCGGTCAGGCGGACGTTCAGGCTGAGCAGCTCCCGCAGCTCTTCGGCGTCGTCCGACTGCCTCGCCCGTTTCACCCGCTCCAGGATCCGTACGGCCGTGTGCGTCCACACCGCCCACTGACCCAGCAGGCCCCCGACGATCCACTTGCGCACCGGTCTGCCGTCCACCATCAGGTCGTAGGGGGTCAGCAGGTCGGCGATGATGTTGTCGTCGTTGCCCGTATAGAGAGCGATCTCGTCACGCCGGCTCGATTCGCACACCGCGCGAACGACGTCGAGCGTTCGGTAGCGATTGAAGGGCGCCATCTTGATGGCTTCCACGCCGGGGATCTCGGCGAAGTCTCGCCAGAAGTCGTAACCGAGGACGCGACCGCCTACCGCCGGCTGCAGGTAGAAGCCGAAGACCGGTAGCACCTCGGCTACCGCTCGAGCTCGCTCCAGCAGCTGCTCCTCGCTGTAGGACGGCACGCCGCCGGGGCTCACCAGGGCCAGGTCGTAACCCAGCTCCCGAGCCAGCTCGGCCTCCCGGACCGCCTGCTCGGTCGGGCCGACCACCCCGGCAACGAGCGCCAGCGGTCCCCGGTTCTTCCGCTCCTGGGCCTCCTCCGCCGCCAGCCGCAGCACCGGCTCCAGCAGGCCGACCTCGCGGATCTCGAACTGGGTGGTGTGCACCGCCACCGCGAGGCCGCCCGCGCCGGCAGCCAGGTAGTAGCGGGTCAGGGCGCGCTGGCGCCGCTCGTCGAGTTCGCGCTTCGAATCGAGCGCCAGCGGATGAGCAGGGATCACGGTGCCGGCGTGGAGGTGGCGACGTAGGTTCGGGTCCAGTTCACGGGCCATCAGAACCTCCCGCTGCGGACGCTGAACTTGGTGGGCTTGCCGTGCGTCTCTCCGCCCCTCTTGATCCACTCCCCAACCCACTCCACGAGCTGGTCGACCGTCACAGATGGGTAGCCGAAGAGGGTGTGGGCCTTGCCGGCGTTGTTGAGTAGGGCGGTCTCCTGCTCCTCGCCCACCAGGACCGGCTCGATGCCCAGTAGCTTGCCCAGCTCCTGAGCGACCCGCCTGACGGAGACGATCTCCGGGCCGGTCACGTTGAGGACCGTTGGTGGCGAGCCGCACAGCTTCAGCGAGCGCAGCGCGATCCGGTTGGCATCACCCTGCCAGATAACGTTCATGTGACCCATGGAGACGTCTATCGGCTCGCCGTTGCTGATAGCTGTGGCGATATCGACGAGGGTGCCGTAGCGCAGCTCGACCGCGTAGTTGAGGCGGTACAGCAGCACCGGAGTGCCGTACTGGTGCGAGCCGTACTCGAACAGCCGCTCCCGTCCCAGGCACGACTGGGCGTACTCGCCGACCGGCCCCACGGGGTCGCCCTCGCGGCTTCCGCCCGAGGCCACGGGCACCAGCGGGTAGACGTTTCCGGTGGAGAAGGCGACGATCCGCGAGTCGCGGAAACGGCGCGCCACGAGGCCAGGCAGGAAGGCGTTCTGAGCCCAGGTGAGGTGTTCGTTTCCGGTGCTGCCGAACTTCATCGCCACCATGTAGATGATGTTCGCTGCGTCCGGAAGCGCCTCCATCGCGCCGGGCTCGAGCAGGTCGAGGGCGATGGTGGTGGCGCCCGCCTCTTCGAGCTGGGACCGTAGCCGCCCGTCGCCGAAGCGCGAGACGGCAGTGACCCTCTTCTCGACCCCTGCCTCGCGGATGGCGTTGCAGGCCATCCTCACCAGGCTGGGACCCATCTTGCCGCCCGCTCCCAGGACCAGGATGTCGCCGTCGAGGTCCGCCAGGTCCTCCACTACCCCAGGCGAGGGCGCCGCCAACCGCTCTTCGAGTTCCGCAACCGATCCGATCACCCGCGCATGGTAACTCAGCCGGCAGGCGGTGGCTTCGGCCGCTCGCCGGCAATCCCGGTTCGGGCGGAGAATATATTATATTCTCGGTCTACACGATCGGAACCCGGATAACCGACCGGTCGAACCGGCCACCCCGAGGAGGCTCCCGTGAGCAGACGAACGATCGGCATAGCGATGAACGGCGTAACCGGCCGGATGGGCAGGAACCAGCACCTCCAGCGCTCGATCCTGGCGATCCGGGAGCAGGGCGGGCTCGACCTGGGCGGCGGCGAGGTGTTGTGGCCCGAGCCGCTGCTCGTGGGTCGCAGCGAGTCGAAGCTACGGAAGCTCGCTTCCGAAAGCGGAATCGACCGCTGGACGACGGACCTTGGCGAGGCGCTCTCCCAGCCCGACATCGAGATCTACTTCGATGCTCAGATCACCTCGGCCCGGGTGCCCGCCGTGAAGGCTGCCATCGAGGCCGGCAAGCACGTCTACTGCGAGAAGCCTACAGCCGAGTCGTTGGATGACGCCCTCGACCTGGCGCGCCTCGCCGAGGCCCGGGGGGTGAAGCACGGCGTGGTGCAGGACAAGCTCTTCCTTCCCGGCCTCCTCAAGCTGAAGAGGGTCATCGACAGCGGCCTCCTGGGGCGGATCCTCTCGGTAAGAGGCGAGTTCGGATACTGGGTGTTCGAGGGCGACTGGCAGTCGGCTCAGCGGCCGTCGTGGAACTACCGGAAGGAGGAGGGCGGGGGGATCATCGTCGACATGCTGCCCCACTGGCGCTACGTGCTCGACAACCTCTTCGGCGAGGTCCGCGCCGTCTCCTGCCTGGGAGCGACGCACATAGCCCGGCGTTGGGACGAACGCGGCGAGCCGTACGAGGCGACCGCCGACGACGCCGCCTACGCCACCTTCCGCCTCGAAGGCGGGGTCATCGCCCAGGTCAACTCCTCCTGGACGACCCGCGTCTATCGCGACGAACTGGTCTCCTTCCAGGTCGACGGCACCGAGGGGAGCGCGGTCGCGGGCCTGCGCGAATGCCGGGTGCAGCACCGAGCCATGACGCCGAAGCCGGTTTGGAACCCGGACGTGCCCAACCCGTTCGACTTCCGGAACGACTGGACCGAGGTGCCCGACAACGAGGCGTTCGACAACGGTTTCAAGACCCAATGGGAGCTCTTCCTGCGCCACGTGACACAGGGAACGCCCTACCGGCAGACGCTCCTGGAGGGCGCCAAGGGCGTGCAACTCGCCGAACTGGGCCTCAAGTCGTGGCGTGAGGGCTGCTGGCTGGACGTGCCGGAGTTGCGAGCGTGACCGTCGCGAGCAGGGAACTCACGATCCCGCGCCTCGACGGCAGCCTCGAACGCTACTCCCCCGGCCAACCCCAGGCGTTCACCCGACCGGTCGAGCCGCTCTCCAGCCGGATCCTCTACGCGGCCGTGCACGTCGTCGCCGACCCGCTGGCCAGCGACACCGAGCGGGCTGTTCTCGACTGGCAGGCGACCATGGAGTACCGGCGCCACCTGTGGAGCTGGGGCCTGGGGGTGGCCGAAGCGATGGACACCGCCCAACGCGGGATGGGTCTCGACTACCGGGCGACCCGGGAGCTGATCGCCCGAACGGCCGCCGAAGCCAAGACGGTCGGCGGAGCGCTCGTGTGCGGCGCGTCGACCGACCAGCTTCCGCCCGACGAGCGCTTCGGGCTGAGCGAGATCACCTCTGCCTACATCGAGCAGTGCCGCTACATCGAGGAGCAGGGGGCGGGGATCGTCCTGATGGCCAGCCGGCACCTCGCGGCAGCGGCAGGAGGACCGGAGGATTATCGACGCGTCTACGACGAGGTGCTGAGCGAACTGGAGCGGCCGGTGATCATCCACTGGCTTGGCGAGATGTTCGATCCCGCCCTGGCGGGCTACTGGGGCTCGGCCGAGCTCGACCGGGCGATGGAACTGTGCCTCGGACTGCTCCACGACCACCGCGACCGCATCGACGGCGTCAAGCTGTCACTCCTCGACAAGGACCGGGAAGTTCAGCTGCGCTCGATGCTGCCCGACGGCGTGCGCATGTACACGGGGGACGACTTCAACTACGACGAACTGATCCTCGGCGACGGCGACCGTCACAGCGACGCGCTGCTGGGTATCTTCGATGGCATCGCGCCGGCCGCCTCTGCCGCCGTGCAGGCGCTCGACGACGGCCGGGTCGAGGAGTACCGGGAGATTCTTGCGCCCACCGTCCCGCTGGCGCGCCACATCTTCAGCACGCCCACCTACTACTACAAGACGGGGATGGTGTTCCTCTCCTACCTGAACGGCCACCAGTCCCACTTCCGGATGGTAGGCGGACTGGAGAGCGCCAGGTCAGTCCCCCACCTGAGCGAACTCTTCATTCTGGCCGACCGGGCCGGACTGCTTGCCGACCCGGAGCTGGCCGTTGCCCGCATGCGGGCCTTCCTCGAACTGGCCGGGGTCGACGCGTGAGCCGGGTTTCGACGCGCAAAGGAGCGGAGCGGGAACGGTGAACGGGCGGTCGGATGCAGGCGCCTGGGTCAAGAGTCCCCTCGAGCGGCTCAGTCTGAATCAGGCCACGGTCCAGTCGTGGGGAGTTCGCGAGACGATCGAGGGGTGCGCGCGGCACGGCATCCCCTACGTGGGCCTGTGGCGCGACAAGCTGGCTCAGGAGGGGGTCGAGTCGGCCCGGCGGCTGCTCGAGGAGACCGGGGTGAAGGTGTCGAGCCTCTGCCGCGGCGGCTTCTTCCCCGCTCCCACCGAGAGCGAGCGTCGCGAGCGGATCGACGATAACCGCCGTGCTATCGACGAGGCCGCCGCCGTGGGCACCGACGTGCTCGTGCTCGTCTGCGGGGGGATAGCCGGCCGCGACCTCGAGGGCTCGAGGCGGATGGTCGAGGAGGGCATCGCGGAGGTGCTGCCATACGCCAGCGAGCGCGGAGTGAAACTGGGGATCGAGCCGCTGCACCCGATGTTCGCCGCCGACCGGTCGGTGATCTGCACCCTGGGTCAGGCGGTAGCGATGGCCCAGCGATTGGATTCGGCGGCGGTCGGGGTGGTGGTCGACGTCTACCACGTGTGGTGGGACGACCAGGTGTACGAGCTCATCGAACGAGCAACCGGCAGGATCATCGGGTTCCACGTCGACGACTGGCTGGCCCCGCCGCCCGACGTGCTCATGGGCCGCGGCATGATGGGAGACGGCGCCATCGACCTCAGCGGCCTCTTCGAGGCGGTCGCCCGGGCCGGCTACGACGGACCGGTCGAGGTGGAGATCTTCAACCGCGACATCTGGGAGACGCCCGCCGACGAGGTAGTCGCACTCATGAAGGAGAGGTACCGCCGGCATGTCCTGGGCGACGGCTGACCGACCCTACCCGCGGTGGCGCGAGTGAGCATCGCCGCCACGCGCTCTCCAGCGGCCCGCGGCCGCAAGCAGGACCGGGTCTACCGGGCGGTTCGTGACCGCATCCTCTCGGGCGACCTGCCACCGGGCAGCAGGCTGCGGACCGACGAGATCGGTCGCGACCTGGAGGTGAGCCACATCCCGGTCCGCGAGGCCCTCAAACAGCTGCAGGCAGAGGGGTACGTAACGGTAGAACCGTTCGTGGGGGCGAAGGTCGCAGACCTCCCGGTCGAGTGGATAGAAGAGGTGTTCGAGCTCAAGGAGTCGCTCGAATTGCTGGGCGGCCGGGCCGCCTGCAGGTCGAGCGGTGAGG
Organism: Trueperaceae bacterium; assembly: GCA_036381595.1. Classification (NCBI taxonomy): domain Bacteria; kingdom Thermotogati; phylum Deinococcota; class Deinococci; order Trueperales; family Trueperaceae; species Trueperaceae bacterium. The sequence goes on from DASVCN010000020.1 coordinate 59,493, forward strand.
AGGAGTTGGCGGCCATCCGCGAGATCGTGAGGAGGATGGACGGCCTGACCGACGACCCCGAGGCGTGGTCACGCGCCAACGTCGAACTGCACCGGCTCATCTGCACTGCGGGCGGCAAGGAACTCACCGGGCGGATGCTGGGCCGGGTGATGGACCAGTGGGACCTGCTCAGGCGACGCTACCTGGAGGAGGTCTCGGCGCAGCGGCTCGCACAGGCGCAAGTCGAGCACCGGGCTATCTTCGAGGCGCTGGAATTGCGCGACGAGGAGAAGCTGGCGAGCCTGATAAGGGGTCACAACCGCGCGGCCCGTTCGGCCTACCTGCGACATCTGGGGCTGGAGTGACTCAGCTCCGCGCGCTCGAGCCGAGCCCCTCCTCCACGCCCCGCAGGTAGCCGATCGCCCGGGCCGCGGTGGTGGGTCCGTCGGGCAGGTAGACGAAAGGCTCCACCCCGCAGTAGCCCTCGTAGTTCACCTCGTCCAGGGCCCGCAGCACCGAGGCGAACTCGTCCTCGCCCTGACCGGGCGCGCCTCTGTTGCGGTCGTTCAGGTGCACATGGGAGACGATCCCGGGCGGCACCCAGCGCCTGATGAGGTCGGCGACCCCCTCCGACTCGCTCAGCCGGGCCGCCCGGCAATCGATCATGGTGCGGAGCGCCCTGTTGCCTATCTCCTCGACGATCTCCGCGGCCTCCGCGACGGTATTGACGAACTCGGTCTCCTGGACCGAGAGCGGCTCGATGCAGTAGGTGACACCGGCCACGCGGGCAGAGTCGCCGGCTCTGGCGAAAGCCTCCCGGGCCCGCTCCTTCGCCCCCTGCCTGTCCCCCTCGGTCAGCTCGCGTTGCCCGGGCGAACCGTGAACCAGCACGTTGCCGCCCAGGTCGGCACAGAGTTCGACCAGTCCCTCCATCACCTCGAACGTGCGCCTGCGAACTGCCGGATCTGGACTCGTGATCGAGAGCCCCTGGGGGCTCACCAGCAGCCAGTGCAGCGAGCCGACGACGCAGCCGGTCTCCTCGAGCGTTCGGCGTAGCCGGGCTCGTTCGGCGGACGGGACCAGGTGCGGTTCCTCGCCGAGAGTGAACGGCGCCAGTTCGAGCCCGTCGAAGCCCAGCTGCAGCGCCAGCTCGCACTGGGCCTCGAAGCTTAGTTCGCGTACGACTTCGTTACAGAGCAGATAGCGCAACGGCTGTCTCCCATCCGCGCGAGCGTACCGTTCTCCCCCGCCCGCGGCTTCGCGCCCTTCAACCCAACTCCAGTCCGGCCGCCAGCCGCACGGCGGCGCCGGTGAGCGTTGGCGGCCGCCCCTGCAGGCTCATCCGTGACAGCCGCCGCTGCGAAGCGAGTCCGGCTCTTCCCAGCAGCACGGTAGTCAGTTCGGAGTCGAGCACATCCATCAGCACCGGCTCACCCTGCAGGCGCCTCGCGGCCGCCATCAGCAGTTCGCTGATCTGCCCCTCGCCGCTGGCGACCAGCGGCCCCAACTGCCACTGCTCACGGCCCGGCCGCACGATCGCGTAACCGCTGACCCCCGGCCCCGTCCGAGTGAACCAGCCGGCGTTGGCTGGTTCTCTGAGCAGATTTTCCAGCAGCGTTCGTCTATCGACCCCGGTTGCCTCGAGGTCGAAATCGGCGACCTCGGCCAGAGATTCCATGGTGATCGCGGTGGCGCCGGCACTGGACGCCCCGGAGGTGGGCGCAGCGAGCGAACCAGCCCAGCGCTCGACCGCCTGGACGGCCTCGAAGCCGGCTGTCCGGTAGAGCGGCTCTCCGAACCGGGTAGCGTCGAGCCCGACCGCCGCAACACCCGCTTCCTGCGCCAACTCCAGCGATCGCCGCAGCACGGTTCGCCCCAGCCCCCTGCCGCGCTGGTCCTCGCGCACGATCACCATGCCGATCCATGCCAGCCGGTCTCCGTAGGCGATAACCGTGGCCGTTGCGACCAGTTCGCCGTCCTCACGGATGCCTGTTCCGCGGGCCCCGTCGAGCTCCAGCAGCCTCCGCCAGTCGGCCTCGCTCTGGTTCCAGCCGACCTGGCCCGAGAGCAGGACGGCTTCCTCGACAAGCGAGGGTCCGAGTACGATCGTTTCCGGCACCGGATCCTTAGCGGTCTCGGTCGCGGGTGGCGAGCTCGACGGGCGCGCCTGTCCTCGCCGAGCGGTAGATCGCCTCGGCGACCTCCACCGACCGCAACCCTTCATAGCCGTCCACCAGCGGCCCGACGTCGGTTTCGACTGCCCTCAGGAACTCCTCGAGCTGACGCCGGTGGTTCTCGAACGACATCGCCATCGGATCGCTGAACGTCCCCGAAGCCTGCGCCGAGTACCTACCCAGCAACCGCTCACGCTCCTCGTCGGAGACGCCTGCCAGCTGCCACTGTTCGATGCTGTCGTCCTTGACCCGTACGTACCCCTTGTCACCATGGATGTCCATGACCTTCGGCTGGCCGGGGAAGAGCGAGGTGGCCGCGCTGAGTTGGCCCAGCCCGCCGTTGGCGTAGCGGAGAACGGCGACGAGCGTGTCCTCGACCTCGAGGCGCTCGTGTGCCAGCGTCGCGGCGTAGGCGAAAACCTCCTGGATGGGACCCATCAGCCAGAGCAGCATGTCGACCGCATGGATCGCCTGATTCATCAGGGCTCCACCGCCGTCGAGCGCCCACGTCCCGCGCCAGTCGCTGGAGTCGTAGTACGCCTGGGAGCGGTACCACTTGACCGACGCGTCGGCCTGCAGCAGGCGGCCCAGCTCTCCCGCCTCGATCGTTCGCTTGAGCAGACGGTGAGAGTCCGAGAAGCGAGCCATGAAGATAGTCGCCAGCTTCACCCCTGCCTGCTCGGCCGCCTCGATGATGCGCCGCGCCCGTTCGACCGTCACCTCGAGCGGCTTCTCGACCACCACCTGCTTACCGGCCTGTGCAGCCGCGACGGCGGGTTCCAGATGAGCTCCGCTGGGCGTGCAGACGCAGACGACCTCGACCTCGTCATCGGCGACGAGCGAGTTCAGGTCGTCGTACGCCTTGGCGTCGTGCTTCCGGGCCAGATCCCTCGCCTGTTCTGGGCTGCGGCCCAGGACGCCGACGAGTCGGGCGTTGGGTAGCCGTTCTATCGAGTCGATGTGAGCGGCGGAGATGTTGCCGGTGCCCACTACCGCGAATCCGTACTGATGCATGTGCCTCCTCTACCGAGCACCGCCCCGACCGCGCCGCCCCTTCGGCCGCGCCGCTCACGCAGCTGCCGCCGGAGGGGCGACCAGGCGGACCTCTAGGCCAGGACCTTCTCCACGAGCTGCTGGGCCGCCTTCACCGCCTGCTGGGCCGCTTCGGCCTGCGCGACCCCCGCCGGGTCGTAGTGCGGCTCGAGTACCAGCTGACCCCCGTAGCCGTCATGGCGCAGCGCCCTGAGCTGCTGCTCGAAGCCGACCTCCCCACGGCCGACCGGAACGAAGGAGGCGGCGCCGTCGGCCCCTCTGACCACGTCCTTCAGGTGAACGTGACCAACGGAGCCGCCGGGAAGTGAACGGTAACCGCGAGGGAAGGCGTCCTCACCGGCCGCCTGGGCGTTCCCCGGGTCCCAGAGCACCGTGAGGTGGGAGAGCAGATCGGCGGCCAACCGAGCCTCCAGCCCCCTCCACAGCCGGCCCAGTTCCTCGCCGGTGCCGACGATGCAGACCGGTTCGTTCTCGACGGCCAGCACGACGTCGTGCTCGCGGGCAAAGCGGGCCGCATCGCCCAACTTGCCGATCAGGTCTGCTGCGACCTCGTCGCTCCACGGTTCACGCCAGAAGCTGAACACCCGCACGAAGCGAGTGCCGAAGCGCCGGCACAGGCTCGCCGCACGATCGAGCAGCTCGAGTTGTTCCTCGAAGCTCTCCGAGCCGCCGAGAGCGAAGTCGGCCGCCATCGCCCGGGGCTTGCCGTCGAGCGGCGACTTGAACACGGGCGAAGCTATCGCGGTGACGGTCAGGCCGAGTCGCTCGAGGATGCGCTCGGCGCGCTCGAGTTGCGACTCGCTCAGCTGGAGGACGTTCTCGCCCCACATGGTGCGCAGCTCGACGTGCCGGAGTCCCCAGGCCGCCGCCAGTTCGCAGGCCCTCTCGAAGTCACCGGCGACCTCGTCGGTGATGACACCGATCTCGAAGGCCACCCGTTACGAACTCTTCCGCTCGGCGTCCGCGCCGGCAGAACCCCTACGCTTGAACAGGCCCATGAACCACTCCGAGCCAAGCAGGAAGGTGATCAGAATGCTGACCCAGAGGACCAGGCTGATGGGTCGTGTGAAGAAGGGGAGCAGGTCACCGCCGGTGAGAACCAGACCGCGGCGCAGGTTGACGTCGAGGATGGGACCCAGGACCACGCCCAGGATGAGAGGCGCCATCGGGAACTTGAGCTGGCGCAGCGCGAAGCCGAGCACCCCGAACCCGAGCATCACCCAGACGTCGAACGTGCGGCTCGCGATGGCGAAGGAACCGACGGTGCAGAGCACGAAGATGACCGGCATGAGCCGCTCCCTCGACACCCTGAGCACCAGGAGCATCGGCTTGGTGAGCAGCAGTCCGAAGACGAGGATCCCCAGCGTGGCGAAGAAGATCATCGCGGTGATCTCGTAGACGAAGCTGGGGTCGGTGATCATGAGGAGCGGTCCCGGTTGCACTCCGTGGATGAAGAGCGCCGCCAGCAGCACCGCCGCGGGCGCCGAGCCGGGGATCGCCAGGGTGAGGACCGGGATCATAGCGCCGGGCACGACGGCATTGTCGCCCGTCTCTGCCGCCATCAGACCCTCGACGGAGCCCTTGCCGTACTCCTCGGGGTGCTTGCTCGATCCCTTCGCGGCGGCGTAGGAGACCCATGCCCCCATGTCCTCGCCGACGCCGGGGATGAGTCCCATCACCGTTCCGATGAGGCCAGAGCGGATGATGGTGACCCAATACTTGGCGACGTCTTTGATCCGCGGGATGATCGAGTCGGAGGCGTCCTTCACGGCGTTGTAGGCCGGCATCATCATCACGCCCAGCACCTCTGCGAAGCCGAACAGCCCGACCAGCACAGGGAGCAGGCCGAAGCCGCCGGCGAGGTTCATGTCGCCGTAGCTGAAGCGCGGGTAGGAGTAGATGGTTTCCTGACCGACCATCGCCACCAGCAGGCCCAGGAAGCCGGAGATCCACCCTTTGAGGGGGTCGCCCATCGCGGTCAACCGCCCGCAGATGACGACGCCGAACACCGCCAGCCAGAAGAACTCGAACGACTGGAAGCGCAGTGCCGCTTCGGCGAGAAGCGGGGATAGAGTCGCCAGGAAGAACATGCCGATCAGGGTTCCCATGACCGAGCCGCTGGTGGCGATCCCCATCGCTTGGCCCGCCAGGCCCTTCTTGGCCAGGGGGAAGCCATCGAGGGTGGTGGCGGCGCTGGCGGGGGTTCCCGGGATGTTGAGGAGGATGGCGCTGCGGCTACCGCCGTAGATGGCGCCCACGTACATGCAGATGAGGATGAGGATCGCGTATTCCGGAGCCATCCCCAGGGTGAGGGTGGTCATCAGGGCGACGCCCAGCGTGGCGGTGAGCCCTGGAAGCATCCCTACGGTGATGCCCAGGATGGTGGCCCAGGCGACGTGGAAGAGCGGCTCGAACCTGAGTAGGTCGAGGATCGCCTGGAGGAAGTAGGTAAGTCCCTCTAACACTTTTCAGACTCCATCTAAGGCAGCCGGACCAGGAAGATCTGTTCGAATATGTAGCTCACCGCGAGGCCTGCCAGCAGACCCTCGACGAGGGCGAAGCCCAGAAGACGGTAGCGCTTGCCAGGCGGATTCCGCGGGTTCCACTCGAATATCGCCACGGAGAGGCTCACGAATATAAAGGTCGCCATCCAGAAGGGCAGCCAGCCCACCAGTCCGCCGGCGTACCCGATGCTGAGGACAGCCATCGTGATGAGCCTGGACCAGGCGGCCGGTGTTCCTTCCTCGACGCTTTCGGCTTCGAGGTTCCTCGACTCGTGCGGCTTCCGAGCGAGCAGTGAGCGCACGAGCAGGATCAAGCCACACAGCGCGAGGATGATGCCGAGAGCTCCCGGCACGAGGCCGGGAGCCGTCAGCATGGTTCCTCCGCGTTGTTCGAACACCGGCATCCGCAGCGATTCGAACACCACGGCGCCACTGAAGACGATGAGGACGAGGGCGGTGTAGAAGTCCTGTCTAGAGGTCACTTGCCTCTACACCGCCGGCGAGCAGCGAACGGGAGGAGGTGAGTCACGAGAGTTGCCGCCGCCTCACTCGGGCCGCGGGATACCCACTTCGCTCGGCTCGATTACTGCCTTGCCGCCGTCGTAGAGCGTCCACGCCTGGTGAGCGATGCTGGAGAGCGAGTCCTGGTAGGCCTCCTCGCCGTAGATCGGGGTGAACAGCGCGCCGCGCGACTGCGCATAGTTGCGGAGCGCTTCGCTGTCCTGGATGCGGTTCTCCCAGACCATGTTCATGGTTTCGACCACTTCGTCGGGTATGCCCTTGGGCGCCCAGATCCCGAAGTAGTTCATGGGGATCTGCATGTCGGGCAGCCAGTTGGTGATGGGCGGTATCTCGCCGTAGCCTTCGATGACCAGCGGCTGATCGCTGTAAGCGGCCAGAGGCCGGATGCGCTTCCCGCGGATCATCTCGGCTTGCTCCACGGCGAGCTGGGTGGTGATGTCGGTCTCACCGGCGACGGTGGCGATGACCGCCGGGTTGCCGCCGTCGTAGGGCACGTGGCGGTACTCGAGGTCCGCCGCCTGGGCGATCTGCTCCATCACGGTGTGACCGGCCGAGGAGAGACCGGCCGTCGCGACGGAGATCTCGCCGGGGTTCTCGCGCATCGCTTCGAGCAGGTCGCCGAAGTCCTCGTATGGGGTGCGGGGGTTGGCGCCCACCACGCCGGTGTTGGCGACGGCGAAGTAGAGGTGCCAGTCGGCGGCCGAGGTATCGAGCATGCCCAGGACCGGATAGGTGCCCACGTCACGGATGGCGCCGGCGGCCCAGGTGTAGCCGTCCTTGGGCGCGTTGAGGGCGTTGGCCGTGCCTATCGAACCGGAAGCCCCCGGCTGATTGACGACGACAACGCTGACGCCGAGTTCATCCTCGATCTCGCCGGCGACGATGCGGGTCATCTGATCGGTGGAACCACCGGCCGCCCACGGGACGATGATGGTGATCGGTTGGGTGGGTTGCCAGGGGTACTCGCCCTGGGCCATGGCCACTGCCATGACCGTGGTCAGCAGGAGCGCGGTGATGCTGAGCAGGAGTCGCTTCACTAGTTCTTCCTCCAGGTCGTGCGGTCTAACTTCTTTCGGCTTCGGGCGCACTTCCCAGCGGGGTCGACCGACCCCGGCAGAGAGTCCACCAACGACACGGCGATCGTCACCTCGCGGTTCCTGCCTCCTTTCACCCTCGCGCGCCCCGAGCGCCAGCGGCGCTGGGCGGCCGAACAGCGTCGCGACAACTGCGAGCCGAGCGATCATGCAACGGATGTAAGGGGATCCGGTTGCGGTCGTTCACTCGTTACTCCTTGCCGTGACGCGCTGTCCTCTGTTGCGTCTCGGTCCGCCCAGGTGGGACACGAATTTGTATTGCCCTGAAAAAAATATCACCGGCTCGGGCCATGTGTCAATCATGAGAATCGCCTCCAGCACGAGTCAATCAGGGCTTCTTGCCGTCCTGGCGGGGCCCCTGGAGTGGCTTCATGAACCGAGTCGGGCGGCGCTCAGGTGACCAGCGCCCGACGCAGCAGCGAATCGCGGGCGATCGTCCGACCGAGTCCGACCGCGCCGAGGAGCGAGGCCTCTCTGCCCAGTTCCGTGCTCACAACCCGGGGCGCCACGGGTACCGATTCTTCGAGCTTCTCGCGGATCCGCTGGAGCCAGGAAGAGGAGTAACGGCCCACGCCGCCGCCCAGGACGATCATCCGCGGGTTCAGCGTGACCACAACGGCCACCAGAGCTTGGCCCAGGACGTCGCTCACGAGCCGACCGACATGGGCGTCTGCGGCCGGCCGCCTGGCGAGATAGGCGAACACCTCGCCCTCGGGGGGCCGCACGCCCGCTTTGGCCGCATACTCCTCCAGCGCCCGCCTGCCGATCACCCGCTCCAGCGCTACGACCTCCCCGTCAGCGAAAACGGGCAGATAACCGACCTCGCCGGCCCAGCCCAGCGTCCCCCTATGGAGGGTACCGCCCACCAGCGCGCTGCCGCCCACGCCCGAGCCCAGGCTCAGGTAGAAGAAGTCGTCGACCCCGCGAGCGGCGCCATGCTCCCACTCGCCCAGCGCCGCCAGGTTCACGTCGTTGTCTACCTCGAGCGCTCCCTTCTCGAGTTCGCCCGTCAGAGCGTCCTCGAAGAGCGCCTTGACGTCCTCGCCGTCGAGGATGGCGAGGTGCGGCGGCGCGTACGCCCGCCTCTCGACCTCGGACCAGACACCGGAGATGCCGACGACCAGCGAGGCCAACTTCACGCCGGGAGCGTGTTCGTCGCGGGCGCTAACGATCATCTCCCGCAACTGATCCGCCAGCCCGCTGGCCGAGTCGTCTCGCCGGTCGCGGGCGGCGCGGGCGACGACCTGCCCGTCGAGGTCGGCCAGGTGAAGGCGGATCCGCCTCGAACGGATGCTCGCCCCGGCGACGAGCCCTGCGGCCGAGTTCACCCTCAGGAGCGTCTGCGGGCGGCCGATGGCGGCGGCTACTCGCTCGCCCTGCTCGACGAGGCCCGCTCTGATGAGCGTCTCGGCGACCCTGCCGACCGACGCGGGCGAAAGTTCGAGCTTGCGGGCGAGGTCCGAGCGCGAACTCGGCCCACCCCTCGCCAGCTCCTCGTAGACGGCGCGGTGATTGAGGTTCCGGAGTAGGCCGTTGCCTCCCACGACCGGACCACCGGTCTTGTCCAGGTTCTGGTTCACTCTTTATTTCTCTCTGAGCGATAGTAACTCACCGCTCGGTGGGCCGGGCTGGATGAGCAGCACTCGATGACCCGCGCTCGGTGAGTCACGGTCGTGATCAGCACTCGGTGAGCCGCGCTCGTGGCCAGCACTCAGTGAGTCGCGCTCTGTGACACGCGCTCGATGACCAGCGCTCGGTGGGCCGCGTTCAGGCGCTCTCCCCTGGGCCTCTCGGCCGCCCCGGCGCGAGCAGCGCCACTCCCACGATCAGCGCAGCCGCAGCCGCCAGGACGGCGAGGAGCGGCGTCCCCAGGTTGGCGACGAGGATGGCGACGACCGCCCAGAGTGCGACGAGCGCGTAGGCATGGTCGCGCTCGCGCCCGAGTACCCACCACACGACCGCGCACAGCAGGGCGAGAGAGAATCCGGTTCACGCCAGGTCGAGTGGCCGGGACCGAAGCGGACCCAGGTCGTAGAGGAACACGGCCACGTTCACCAGGGTCGCGGCGCTTATCCAGCCCAGGTAGATGCTGAACGGCAGGCGGAGGCACCAGAAAGAGGTCGCTCCGCCGCGAACGCCACGCGTTTCGCGGTAGAGGATCACCAGCGTGGCCAGCAGGCACAGCATCAGCAGCAGGCTGAGCGGCACCAGCAGGTTGTGCCAGGCGACCAGCCAGGCCACGTTGAAGAGGCAGGAGAGCAGGAAGAGGAGGCGGATCCGGTCGAGCCGCCCGGCGGCCCCTGCGGGAAGCGCCTGGTAGAGCGTGAAGGCGGCGAGGCCCAGGTAGATGACGCTCCATATCGAGAAGGCGTAGTCGGCGGGCGTGACGGAAACGGGGAACCGGCTCGACACCTCGCCGGTGGTCCGGCCTGCCAGCGGCAAGCTGACGGCGAGATAGTTCATCGCCAGCACGACGATGAAGGCGAACACCGTGAGCCACGGAAGCCACCGAACCCGGCGGCGACCCGCCTTCGCGACCGTCGAACTCATGATCGCACCCCCTGGCGATGCTACGCCTGCGCCCGCCCGCGGACTTGGTCCGGCGACTCCGAAGCCAGTGGCTCCCGAACCGTCGGGGCTGTCGTTCGTCGACCCTCAGCCGGAAGCCAGCGAGAGCTCGGCCTGCCGGACGAACCCGCCGTACTTCCCCCTGAAGTAGGTGAGCGGCTCTCCCGCCTCATCCTGGCGAACCGCCTCCACCAGACCGAGGAAGATCGTATGGTCACCCGCCTCGTGCCGGGCGTGGGCCGAGCAGACGAGGTGCCCGATCGCGCCGCGAACCACAGGCAGGCCCGCGAACCGTTCGAACGGCTGGGCGACGCGCACTCCGCGTCCGGCGAAGTGGTCGGAGAGCGCCGACTGATCCTCGGCGAGGATGGACACGGCGAACTCGTTCGCCCGCACGAGACTCTCGTGCATCTTGCTGGAACGGTCGATCGACACCGCGATGAGGGGCGGCTCGAGTGAGACAGACATGAAGGCGCTGACCGTGAGCCCGAAGGGGAGCCCGTCCAGTTCGGCCGTCACCACCGTGATGCCGCTGGCGAAGCGGCCGAGCGTATTCCTGAAACTTGGTGCGTCTACCATCGCCCCTCCAGGTGCTGGTCGGACTGGCTAGTGGGTACACGTTAGGGCGAACGCTTGTACGAATCAATGGTGGACGGCAACACGCTTGCCGCTTACACTTGTCCTGCATCACAACGTCAGCCCGCTCCACAGGGAGACCGAATGCCTACGATAGCGTCACTCTTGGCGAAAGGTGAACTCGAACTGGAGCTTCATTGTGGAGATCCACAAGCAGACTTCCGAGCTGTCCGCCATGTGGACCGGCTGGAAGAACAAGCCTGGCTGGCACCTGGAGAGCTGAGACTCGTCGAGGACCCCTCCATCGAACCGCGAACGGCGCTTCGTGACGCTCCCGCCGCCATACTCTTCGGCCTCACACCCACCCAGCGCGAGCTGCCCGCACAACTGCTCCGACTCGCCTGCGAGCAAAGAGTCGCCTTCCTGTCGGCCCCCGCAGGCGTGAACCTGGACAGGGTCGAGCGCACGGCCCTGCGGTTGCTGGTGGGCGAGGAGGGCGACTCCCTGTCGGCCGCCGGCGCCCTGATGCGTTATCTGGCGCAGGGGTTGGAGAGCGTCAAACCGGAGCGCGAGATCATCGAGCGCCTCCACCACCTGACCGGAGCCTCGTTCCTGTTGCGGACTCCCTGGAGTGGCGAGGTGGCTCGCGCGGGACGCCGGGGCTGGCCACGACTCGACCTCGATGAGGGCGGGCTCGTCGAGGGCCGGCACGAGGTCGGTGGCCAGCCGCTGCTCGTCCTACGAGTGGCGAGGGCGGGCACGCCTTACGCCCTGCTGCTGGCGCGGGACCTGGGCCGCCAGCAGCTTCCCCTGCTCGAGACGGCGAGGATGCTGCTGGAGGTAGTCGCGGCCGAACGACGGGCCGAGCTGCGCGGCGAGCAGGCGCGCCGCTCCACGCTCCTGGCCGCCTGGCTCTCGGGCAAGGCCGAATCCGAGTTCCTGGGACCCAGGATGAGCGAGCTGGGGATAGAGCTCGACCGGCAAGCGGTCGTGGCCGTGGCCGAGCAGGGGGGCACGGGCCCCCGGCGGAGCGGCGCCGGGCAACGAGCCGCCCTTCATGCCATGCGCCAGGCCGGAGACGAGATGTTCGCCGCACTCGCAGTGGCGGCACTCTCGGACATCCGCGGCGACACCGTCATCTGGGCCTTCCCAGCCAGCCAGACCGCGCCCTACCTCGAGCGGCTCGAGCGGGCCCTCTCGGCAGGAGTACAGCAGCCGGTCCGCCTGGGCATGAGCATCCCCGGGCAACTCGGCAGCGACGCCGGCAGCGCCTACTTCCAGGCCCTGCTCGCCTTGCAATCGGTAACCGGCGACAGCGGCTCCGCCATCTTCTCCGAGCTGGATCCGGTGTACTGGGTGCTTCAGCAGCAACCGCTGGTCAACCTGCGAGCGCTGCGCGACCGGATGTTGGGGGAGCTGCGGGCCGGCGACAAGGACGGCAAGCTGTGGCGGACCCTGGCCGCCTATCTGCGCTCACCCGACGACATCGGTTCCTTGGCGGAGGAGCTGCACGTGCACCCGAACACCCTCCGCTACCGCCTTCGGCGGATCGAGGAGCTGACCGGCAAGTCGCTCGGGAAGCCAGCCAACGTCGCCGAGCTCTACCTGGCCGAGCGTATCGACCGGATGCTGGAGCGCGGAGTCGGGACCGCTGAATAGCTCGGCGTAGTCGATCGTTACAACTCGCGTGGCAGAAGTAGTGCGCGCCCACAATTGAGCCGTGCCATCGAGAGCCCTATACTCCGGCACAACCGCTCTGTATCCGGCAGCGCAGCCTTCTGCCGTGCATTCGAACGAATCGGGGGTCAGATGAAGCCGCTAAAGGGTTCCATCGTTCCGTTGCCCACGCCCTTCACCGGGCCGGACAACCGTATCGACGAAGAGTCTCTGCAGCGCATCGTAGCGTTCCAGCTGGAGAACGGGTCGCACGGAGTCAGCACCACCGGCACCACCGGGGAGCCGTCGTCCCTCAGCCTGGCCGAACGCAAGCGAGTCACCGAGCTGGTGGTCGAACTGGTCTCGGGACGTGTCCCGGTCGTGGCCGGAACAGGCACCGCCAACATCGACGAGACCCTGGAACTGACCCGGCATGCGGTGGAGGCGGGCGCCGATGCGGTGCTCGTCATAAGCCCCTACTACGTGAGGCCGAACCAGAATAGCCTCTTCGAGTACTTCAGCCGCGTCGCCCGCGAGGTGCCAGACACCCCACTGATCCTCTACAACATCCCCGGTCGCACCGCGGTGAACATCGAGCCGGCGACCATAGGCAGGCTAAGGCAGTCCCACCCCAACATCGTGGGCGTGAAGCATGCGACCAAGAACCTGGACGACGTCTCCTACACCTTCGTCCACGCAGGTCGCGACTTCGGCGTCTACTGCGGCGCCGAGACGATGACCTATCCCATGCTCACCCTGGGCGGTTCCGGGCACATCAGCGCTACGGGCGTCGTGGCGCCGCGAGAGGTAGCCGACATCTACGACCTGGCTGCGGCCGGCAAGTGGGACGAGGCCCGCGACCTGCACTTCAGGATGCTCGAGCTCAACGACATGCTCTTCATCGAGATCAACCCGGTGCCGCTCAAGACCGCACTCTCGATGATGGGCCTGTGCGAGGCGCGCTGGCGACTGCCGCTGGGCCCGATGATGCCGGAGAACGAGGCCAGGCTGCGCGCGACGCTCGCGAAGTACGGCATCGTCGAACGCCAGGAGGTAGAGGCGTGACGGGCGGTCGGCCCAGGCCCAGCTTCCACCTGGCCCAACCGGCAGCCACAGCCGGAGGCCGCAGGTGAAGCACGCGCGCGTCATCGCCGACGGCCGGTTCGAGGAGGTGGTCGTCGAGGAGGAGATGGTGGTCACGGCCGCCGGGCGCCGCTACCGGGAGGAGGAGGTCAACTGGCTGCCGCCTATCGAACCGGGCACGATGCTGGCTCTGGCGCTCAACTACGGCGACCACGCCAGCGAGCTCGAGCTGGAACGACCCGAGCAACCTGCGCTCTTCCCGAAGCTGAGGAACGCGCTGGTGGGCCACCGAGGCAAGATCGTGCGACCCAGTGGCGTGCAGTTCATGCACTACGAGAACGAGCTGGCGGTGATAATCGGACGGCCGGCGAGGCGCGTGAAGGCCGCCGAGGCGTACGAGTACGTCAAGGGGTACACGATCTTCAACGACCTGGTGGTGCGCGACTTCGTGATCAACCACTTCCGGCCGCCCATCAAACCGAAGAACTTCGACACCTTCGGACCGATGGGCCCCTGGTGGGTGGACGCGGCCGACATCGGCGATCCTCAGGAGCTCGAGCTCCGCACGCTCGTGAACGGCGAGGAGCGTCAGCGGGGCAACACCCGCGACATGCTCTACAAGATCCCCGAGATCATCGAGTACGTTACCGAGTTCATGACGCTGATGCCCGACGACGTGCTGCTCACCGGCACGCCCAAGGGGATAAGCCACCTGCGGCCCGGCGACACGGTGCGCTGCGAGATCGAAGGTATCGGCGCGCTGGAGAACAGCGTGGTTGCCGAGCCAGAAGACGAGCCGGAAGACGAGGTCGGAGTGGATCGAGCCGCCGAGGGAGCGCGGGCATGAGGGTATCGGAGGGGTTGGGATGACGGTCGCCGGGACCACCAGCGAGGCGGCCGAGAACCGCCAGCTCGCACTCCGCTTCGCTGGGCGCTTCGCCGAGATCCGCCACCTCATCTCCGGGGAGTGGACGGCGTCGGCCTCCGGCGAGACGTTCGAGACGCGCAGCCCGATCGACGACCGCCTCATCGCGAGCGTCTATGCGGGCGGACCCGAAGAGGTCGACCGCGCCGCCCGGGCCGCGCACGAGGCGTTCCCTGCCTGGCGCGACCTGCCCGCCAGGGAGCGCAAGCGGCTCCTCCACCGGGTAGCCGACCTCATCGAAGAGAACGCCCGGGAGATCGCCCTGCTGGAGGTGCTCGACACCGGCCAGACGATCCGTTTCATGAGCAAGGCGGCCGAGCGAGGCGCGCAGAACTTCCGCTTCTTCGCCGATCGCTGCGAGTCGGCCCGCGATGGTCTCAGCCTGCCTGCTCAGCAGCACCTCAACTACACGATGCGCCAGCCCATCGGCCCGGTGGGGGTCATCACCCCGTGGAATACGCCATTCATGCTCTCCACCTGGAAGATCGCACCGGCGCTGGCGGCCGGCTGCACCGTGGTGCACAAGCCTGCCGAGTGGAGCCCGCTCACGGCCGCGCGACTCGCCGAGATCATCAGCGAGGCGGGGATTCCTGACGGCGTCCTCAACCTGGTGAACGGCTTCGGGGAGAGAGCCGGCAAGGCGCTCACCGAGCATCCGCTGGTGCGCGCTATCGCCTTCGTGGGCGAGTCGGCGACGGGCAGCGCGATCATGGCGCAGGGCGCGGCCACCCTCAAGCGCGTGCACTTCGAGCTGGGCGGCAAGAACCCGGTCATCGTCTTCTCCGACGCCGACCTGGAGCGGGCCCTCGACGCCGCCGTCTTCATGATCTACAGCCTCAACGGCGAACGGTGCACCTCCTCTAGTCGCCTGCTCGTAGAGCGGAGCATCTTCGACGAGTTCACGGACCGCGTCGCCAGCCGGGCCGCGAACATCAGGGTCGGCGATCCGTTCGACCCCGCCACTCAGGTGGGTCCCCTCATCCACCCGCTCCACCTCGAGAAAGTCCGCAGCTACCTCCAACTTGCACGCGAGGAGGGCGCGAGCATCAAGGGGGGCGAGCTGACCGGGGAACTCTCCGGCTGTTACTTCCCACCCACGCTCTTCAGCGACGCAAGCCCGGATATGCGCATCGCCCAGGAGGAGATCTTCGGACCGGTGCTCACCGCCATCCCCTTCGACGGCGAGGAGGAGGCCCTGGAGATCGCCAACGGCGTGCGCTACGGCCTGGCCGCCTACCTGTGGACGGGCGACGTGGGCCGCGCCCACCGTCTGGCGCACAGACTCGACGCGGGGATGGTGTGGGTCAACTCGCAGAACGTCCGCCACCTGCCCACCCCGTTCGGCGGCATGAAGTCCTCCGGCATCGGCCGCGACGGCGGCGACTACTCGTTCGATTTCTACATGGAGACGAAGAACATCGCCATCGCCCTCGGGGAGCACCACATCCCCAGGCTGGGCTGAGGGGAGGAAGAGTGCCGGCACGAACCGGAAGGCAGTACCTGGAGGGGTTGAAGCGAAACCCGCCCCACATCTATGTCGACGGCGAGAAGGTCGAGGACGCCACCACCCACCCGGCCACCCGCAACGCCGCCCGCTCGATCGCCCACCTCTACGACCTCCAGCACCTGCCGGAACTGGTCGAGGTCATGACCTACACCAGTCCCACCACCGGAGACAGGGTAGGGCTTAGCTTCCTCGAGACGCTCACCCGGGACGACCTGGTGAGACGCTCGCGGATGCACAAGGTTTGGGCCGACTCCTCGCTCGGATTCATCGGGCGCGCCCCCGACTACATCAACGTCAACCTGATGGCGGCGGCCCGAGCGGCCGACTACTTCGCCCAGAACGATCCGCGCTTCGGAGAGAACATCCGCGACTACTACGAGCATGTGAGGGAGAACGACCTCTGCCTCACCCACGCGCTCACCAACCCTCAGGTGAACAGATCGGCCCGAGCCGACGAACTGGCCGACCCGTTCATCGCCCTGGGCATGGTGCGCGAGACCGACGAGGGGATCGTAGTGCGGGGAGCCCGGATGATGGCAACTCTTCCGATCGCCGACGAGATCCTGATCTTCCCCTCGACCGTGCTCAAGGAGCAGGAGGAGCTGAAGCGCTACGCCCTCGCCTTCGCCGTCCCCACCAGCACCCCGGGCCTGTCGTTCCAGTGCCGCGAACCTCTGGACATCGGCCGCTCGCACCAGGACCATCCGCTGGGCTCTCGCTTCGACGAGATGGACGCGCTGGTGATCTTCGACGACGTGCTCGTCCCCTGGGACCGCGTGTTCCTGATGAACGACGTGCGGCTGGCCAACCGCGCCTACGCCGAGACCGGCGCCGTCTACCACATGGCCCACCAGGTGGTGAACGTCAAGATCGCCAAGACCGAGGCTTTCCTGGGAGTAGCCCAGGCGATCGTCGACATGATCGGCAGCGAGCAGTTCCAGCACGTCCAGCAGAAGGTCGCCGAGCTGATCATCGACCTGGAGGTGATGAAGGCGTTGCGGTTGGCGGCCGAGCAGCAGGCGACGGCAGACCGCTACGGCACGATGACCCCCGCCAAGGAGCCGCTCAACGCCGCCCGCAACCTCTTCCCCCAGCTCTACCCGCGGATGGTGGAGATCATCCAGCTGCTGTCGGCCAGCGGGCTGATGATGATCCCCACCCAGAACGACCGCGAGGGGCCGATGGGCGAGAACATCGCCAAATACCTGCAGGCACGCAACGCCGACGCCGACGAGCGGCTCAGGCTGTTCCGGCTCGCCTGGGACATGACCCTCTCGGCGTTCGGTTCGAGGCAGAACCTGTACGAGAAGTTCTTCTTCGGCGACCCGGTGAGGACCCAGTGCGCGCTCTACGAGAGCTACGACAAGGAACCGTACGTGGAACGCGTCAGGCGCTTCCTCGAGTCGAGTGACGAACCGGCCGTGACGCCGGCGGTGCCGGCGGACTGAGATGCTGCCGGCAGCCGTCAGACAGCTGGAGCCCGGTAACGGTGGAGCGAGATGCCGCTAGTCGCCCACAGGCCCATGCCGTTCGCGATCACCTGGGGCGGAGGAGCGAGATGCCGCTAGGAGCCGCGCCGACGCTCCCGTTCGCGATAGCCGCAGGCGGAGGAGCGAGATGCCGCTAGTACCGGCTCGGCAACCTCCCTTCGACATCGTCCGCAGCAGCTTCCTGGAGCTGGGCGTGAGCGACCTCGACCGCAGCCGCGACTTCTACGTGGAGAGGCTCGGCTTCGTCGAGAGTGACGGCGAAGGGGACGCACTCTACCTGCGGGGTCTCGAGGAGACCAGCCACCACTCGCTGGTGTTGCGGCGAACACGAGAGCCGCTGGCGCTGCGACTGGGCTTCAGGGTGGCGTCGGAAGCCGACCTGGAGAAGGCCCAGGGGTACTTCAGCGAACTGGGTTGCGACGTCGAACGGCTCGAGCGGCCGCACCGGGGCCCGTCGCTATCGGTTCGCGACCCGCTCGGCGTGCCGCTCGAGTTCCACGCGGGCATCGAGCGGGTAGCCCGCAAGCTGCAGCGTTACGGCGAACATCGTGGCGCCAAGCCGGCCCGCATCGACCACTTCAACCTGTTCGTCGCCGACGTCCAGGAGGCGTACGAGCAGTACGCCCGGCTGGGCTTCCGCACGACCGAGTACACCGAGACGGAGGACGCCGACCCGGCCCTCTGGGCGGTCTGGATGCACCGCAAGGGGAACGTCCACGACCTGGCCCTCACCAGCGGCCGCGGACCCCGGCTCCATCACGTGGGGATCTGGGTCCCCTCGGTCCTCGACGTGATAAACACCTGCGACGTCCTGGCCACGACCGGCCACCTCGACGCGCTCGAGCGCGGGCCGGGGCGGCACGGCATCTCCAACGCCTTCTTCCTCTACCTTCGCGATCCCGACGGGCACCGTGTCGAGCTGTACACCTGCGACTACCTCACCGTCGATCCCGACTTCGAGCCGATCGGCTGGAAGCTTTCCGATCCACAGCGGCAGACGCTCTGGGGAGCGCCGGCTCCTCGTTCCTGGTTCGAAGAGGGCAGCCACTTCGAGGGAACGGAGGTGAAGGAACCGAGGCTTCCCGCCAAGCCGATAGTAGCCGTCTGATCGACCTTCGCGCCGTCCCTGCCGGCATCAGCCGGGCGGCACTCAGCAGAAGAGGAGGCAGAAATGAAGCTGGCAACGTCTACTCCGCCCCGCCTGTTCACGTTCGTCGTGCTCGGGATCCTCCTGGTCTTATCCCTCGCCCAGGCCCAGACCATCCGGATCGGAGCGGTCGCCTCGGCTACCGGTGGGGCCTCGGCCCTCGGGGAACCGGAGGCGAACACCTTCCGCATGCTCCAGGAGCAGCTCAACGAGTCCGGCGGAATCGCCGGCCACCCGGTCGAGATCGTCTTCCTCGACGACGCCACCGACACGCAACGGGCGGTTACGAACGTCAACCGGCTCATCAACGAGGACGAGGTGCACGTTGTCATCTGCTGCACCATCTCGGCGAACTCGCTGGCGATCATCGACACCCTACAGAGGGCCGAAGTACCGAACATCTCGATGGCCGCCGCGGCGGCGATCATCGAACCGGTCGAGGAGCGTCACTGGATCTTCAAGGTGCCGCAGACCGACAGGCTGATGATCGGCGGGATCGTCGAAGACATGCAGGAGCGGGGGGTCGAGACGGTGGCGTTCATGGGTCTCGACGACGCCTACGGCGAGGGCGGACTGGTCGAGTTGCGCGAAGCGGTCGACGGCACCGGCATCGAGGTGGTCACCGAGGAGCGCTACGGCCGCAACGACACCAACGTGACCGCGCAGACGTTGCGCGTTACCTCTCGGCGTCCAGATGCCGTCCTGGTGTGGGGCGTGGTCCGCGACACCGCGATGGTGGTCCAGGCGCTGCGCGACCGCAACTACCAGGGGCAGATCTACGTGTCGCACGGGGTAGGCAACCCCAGTTTCCTGGAGCTGGCCGGGGAGGCCGCCAACGGCGTGCGTTTCCCGATCGGACCGATGATCGTGGTGGACGAGCTCACGGGCGACAACCCGATCAAGGCCGAGGCGCAGAAGTACATCGAAGCGTACGAATCGCGCTACGGAGAGGGCACCGCCAGCACCTTCGGCGGCCACGCCTACGATGCGATCAAGGCCCTCCGGCTGGCGTTCGAGAACCTCGCCGAGGAGGACGTCGACTTCGCGGATGTCGAGGCGACCCGCGCCGCGCTTCGCGACGAACTCGAGGAGATGCCCGAGTTCGTGGGCGTGGGCGGCGTCTTCGACTGGACCCCCCAGGACCACCTCGGCCTCGATGAACGGGCGCTGGTGATGGTGGAAGTGGAGGACGGCGAGTTCACCCTGGCGGACTAGCCGAGTGGTCCGGCGGCGGGCGCGTCTCGCCGCCGGACCACTCGGGTATCTAGAGGCGCTATCTTGTTCGATCCGGTCATCTTCCTCACGCTCCTCTTCGACGGCCTCACCAACGGCGCCATCTACGCCTTCCTGGCGCTGGGCATCGTGGTGCTCTACTCGGTCACCAGCGTCATCAACGTCGCACAGGGCGAGTTCGTGATGCTGGCGGGCCTGAGCGTGGTGAGCTTCCGGGCAGCCCAGGTGCCGGGAACGCTCTTCATAGTCGTGGTCGGGCTCCTCGCCTGGGGCGCGCTCGAATCGGCCGCCGCGCTTCGCCGCCGTCACTGGCGACGGGGGTTGCTGGCGTTGCCGCTGGCCGTCGCGGCGGCCGGGATCGTCTATCTGCTGGTCTCCCTGGCTGCCCGGTCGTCGCTGGGCTATCTCCCGCAGCTGCTGCTGGCGGTCGCGCTCACCACGCTGCTCGGGCCGATCTGCTACCGGCTCATCGTCCAGCCGCTGCCGCGCGCCTCGGTGCTGGTGTTCCTGATAATCACCATCGGCCTGCACCTGGCGCTGCGCGGCCTGGGCCTCTACTTCTGGGGACCGCAGCCGTACCGCAGCCCGCCACTAGTCGAGGGCGGGGCCGCGGTGGGGCCCGTCTTCCTCACCTACCAGGCGATCTGGCTGCTGATCGTGAGCGCGCTGCTGATGACGTTGCTCTATCTCTTCTTCGACCGCACCATCTACGGCAAGGCGCTACGGGCCGCCGCCGTCAACCGGCTGGGGGCCCGGCTCTCGGGCATAAGCGCGGTGCAGGCGGGCAGTCTCTCCTTCACGCTGTCGGTCTTCCTCTCGGCCGTGGCCGGCGTGCTGATCACCCCGATCACGAACATGGTCTACGACTTCGGCTTCGTACTGGGGCTCAAGGGGTTCGTGGGGGCGATCATCGGCGGCCTCACCAATCCTCTGCTGGCCGTTGCCGGCGCCCTCTTCGTCGGTGTCGCCGAGCAGTTCTCGGCCTTCTACATCTCCAGCGCCTATCAGGACGCCCTGGTCTTCCTGCTGGTGATCCCGGTGCTGCTGGTAAGGAGCCTGCAGCACCAGGACTTCGAGGAGCACGTCGATTGACAGCTCAGTCCGAACGCCCCGCTCTCCCCCGTCGTCGCCATCTTCCCTGGCGAGCGCTCCTCACCGGAGTCTTCCTTCTGGCCGTGCTGGTCGCACCGTTACTGGTAGGCAGCTACGAGGTTCGGCTGCTCTCGCTCATCGGTCTCGATGCGATGGTGGTCGTGGGCCTTGTGCTGCTCACCGGTTACGCCGGCCTCGCCTCGCTGGGACAGGCGGCCTTCGTTGGCACCGGGGCCTACGCCGCTGCCATCCTCGCCAGCCGCTTCGACCTGAACCCGTGGCTGGGCATCCTCGCCGGCATCCTCGTCTCGGTCCTGATCGCCTGGCTCATCGGCCTGGTGACGCTGCGGCTGCGAGGCCACTTCCTGGCCCTGGCGACGCTCGCCTGGGGTCTTGTGATCACAAGCGTGCTGCGCAACTGGATCGAGGTGACGGGCGGCAACACCGGCTTCGGCAGCGCCACCGGCAACAGGTTCCCGCCCCTACCCTTCTTCCGAGGCCCGCTCCTCGATTACGACCTCTACTACTACCTGATCTGGGCGGCCGCCCTGGCGGTCATCTGGGGTTGCCTCAACCTGATGGGTTCGAGGGTCGGACGGGCGATCAAGAGCCTGCGTACCGGCGCGGTCGCTGCCGCCTCCTTCGGAGTGGACGTGCAACGGCTCAAGATGACCGTGTTCCTGCTCGCGGCCGCCTTCGCCGCCCTCTCCGGCGGACTCTTCGCATTCCGCGAGCTGTTCCTCGCCCCCGGCATCGCCGACCTCGAGGCCTCCATCGACTACCTGATCATGGCCGTGCTGGGAGGGATCGGTTCGATCTGGGGAGCGGTCTTCGGATCGGCGCTCTTCATCCTGCTCGAGGAGGCGCTGCAAGACTTCCTGCCGCGAGTCCTGGGCCGAACCGGCAACTTCGAGGCGATCGCATTCGGCTTGATCCTCATCGTCGTGCTCCACCGGGCGCGCCGCGGACTCTTGCCGCTGCTTGCCAGGCTGCTGCCTCCCGCGCCCCCGCCCAGGCTCGATCCCGATGCCCGTCCGCTCCCAAAGCGGACGCCGCTGTGCGCCCCTGGTCCTCTGCTGGAGATCCGGGAGATCTCCCGTACCTTCGGGGGGCTGCGCGCGGTGGACCGGCTCTCGTTCGAGGTGCTGCCGGGCGAGATCCTCGGCCTCATCGGACCGAACGGCGCCGGCAAGACGACCGCCTTCAACCTCGTCACCGGGGTGCTGGCGCCGGACGAGGGGAGCATCAGCTTCGCCGGCACCGATATCGCCGGGAAGCCGCCGCACCGGATCGCGCGGCTGGGCCTCTCGCGCACTTTCCAGCATCTCAACCTGATCGGCGACATGACTCTGCTGGAGAACGCTGCCCTTGGGGCCTACACCCGTACCGAGTCGGGACTGCTGCGGGGGATGCTGGCGCTCGACCGCGGGGAGGACGCGCGAACGAAAGCCGAGGCGTACCGTCAGCTCGAGCGGGTAGGGCTGGCCGAGCAGGCGTTCGACCGGGCGGACTCGCTGCCGCTAGGCAAGCAGAGACTGCTGGAGGTGGCCAGGGCGCTCATGGCCGACCCGGTGCTGCTGCTCCTCGACGAGCCCGCCGCCGGCCTGCGCCGGCACGAAAAGGTGGAGCTGTCGGCGCTGATCAGGAGGCTGCGTGACGAGGGCGCCACCATCCTGCTCGTGGAGCACGACATGGATGTGGTCATGGGGCTGGCCGACCGGATCGTGGTGATGAACGAGGGCCGTAAGCTCGCCGAGGGCACGCCCGAGAAGGTGCGGCGCGACGAGCGGGTGCTCGAGGCGTACCTGGGGGTGGAGGCGGCGTGAGGCTTGCAGCGAACGGGGCCGAGCGAGAGGCGGCCGGCGCGAGGGACGGGGCCGAGCTCCTCCGCGTCGAGGGGCTGAGCGTTCGTTACGGCGGTGTCCACGCCCTCGAGGGCGTCCACCTGGAGGTCCGTGAAGGGGAGCTGGTCACCGTCATCGGGGCGAACGGCGCCGGCAAGTCGAGTCTGGTCAACTCGCTCGTCGGGGTAGTGCCCAAGAGCGCCGGGCGCGTGTTCTACCGCGGCGAGGTGATCACCCGCCTGGGCCCGGAGGAGCTCGTGAGCCGCGGCGTGACGCTCGTTCCCGAGCGGCGCGAGCTGTTCGCCGCGCTCAACGTGCGCGACAACCTGATGCTTGGCGCCTTCCAGCGGGTGCGTCGCGGCGACAGGCAGGTGGCGGAGGACCTGGAGCGAGTCTTCGAGGTCTTCCCCCGGCTGCGTGAGCGGAGTTCGCAGCTCGCCGGCACCCTCTCGGGCGGCGAACAGCAGATGCTGGCTCTGGGCCGGGCGATGATGGGCCGGCCCGCGCTGCTCCTGCTCGACGAGCCGAGCCTGGGGCTGGCGCCCCTGATCGTGGCCGAGATCTTCCGGGTGATCGCCCGCCTGCGTGACGAGGGTCGCACCGTCCTGCTCATCGAGCAGAACGCCCGAGCGGCCTTGCGGCTGGCCGACTACGCCTACCTGCTCGAGACCGGCGAGGTGGTCGCCAAGGGGCCGGCGCGGCAGCTGGCTGACGACCCTCGGGTGGCCGAGGCGTACCTGGGGCTCGGGGCTCAGTAGCAGTTCGCGCACGACCCTCGGAGCGCCGAAGCATATCTGGAGTTGAGAGCCCAGTAGCAGTTGACCATACGGCCGTAGGCCGTCAGTCCCTCGGCCTCTCCGGCTTCCTGGGCGGCACAGCGAAGACGAAGAAGAGCGAGCTCGAGCCCACCAGCAGCGCGAGCAGCATGAAGGCCAAACGGTAGCCGCCGGTGGCGTCGGCTAGTATTCCCGCGAGCAAGGGGCCCAGCATCTGGCCGATCATCACGAACGAGAAGCTGATCCCCATGATCGTGGCGAACGAGGCCCGCCCGAAGTAGTCCGCGCGGAGAGCCTGCATGATCGGGCCCCGTACGCCCCAGCACAGGCCATGCAGGACCGCGAAGAACAGCACCATCGCCAGGTTCGACGCGAACGCCACCGACAGGAGAGCGACGGCGTGCCCGAGCATCGCGAGTGCGGCTACGACCCGCTTGGAGAACCGGTCCCCCAGGAATCCGCCCAGAAGTTGACCCAGCATCGTCACGCCGGTCATGAGCGCGATGATGGTGGCAGCTGTCTGTATCGAGTAACCGAGACCCTCGTTCAGGTGGATGACTATGTGCACGGTCACGGCCGCAACCAGCGTTACGGCCGTGGCGTGGCCGGCGGTGATCAGCCAGAAAGCGCGCGTGCGCAGGGCTTCCCGGGTGCGGAAGTCCCGGGAGATGATCGAGTCGCGGTCCCCGCGATCCGCTCCCTCGCGTGCGGCGGGCGCGCCGACTCCCTCCATCGGCACGCCGAGTTCTTCGGGACTGCCCCGCATGACGGCGCTGAGCGGCAGCCCGAGCGCCAGTACCAGCCCGGCCGAGAGCAGCGCGGTGAAGCGCCAGCCGAAGTCGGTGAGCAGCCAGGCGACGATCGGCACCAGCAGTCCACCCACGCTTATGCCGATCTGCATCAGCGCCAGTGCCGAGGAACGGCGACGTTCGAACCAGTTGACCACCGTCACGGTGAGCGACAGGAAACCGCTGAGGGCGACCCCGAGTGCCATCACCAGGAAAGCCAGGTAGAAGCCGGCCTGGGTTTCGAAACGACTGAGCATGACGAAACCGATGGCGAGCACCACCAGGCCGGCGCGGATGACCAGCCGTGGTCCGAAGCGTTGCAACAGGCGGCCCTGTACCGGGCTCAGCAAGGCCATGAAGCCCCGCTGCAAGGCGAAAGCGAGGGCGAAGACGGTCGCCGTCCAGCCGAACTCCTCTTTCCAGACCGCGACGTAGGTTCCGTACGCCTGCATCACCAGGCCGGCGCCCAGGATCTGCAAGCCGATCCCGCCGGCCACGATCCACCAGCCGAAGTAGGTCTGCCGGACTCCGTTCTGCAACTTGTCGAGTGCGCTCAAGGTGAACCGCCGGAAGGGATCTGGCCAGGGGCTTAGGTTCCCGCCGAGGAGCGGGAACAGAGGGGCAGTGTAACCAGCCGGAAGCGAACGGCCTGCATCACAGGTCAGGCGATCTGCCGGAACTCGACGGTCGGCGGCCGGATGACGGGGCTCAGGTGTGCAACCGGTACTCGCAGCCTGGACCGCAACCCGGAGGGCGCGGCCACGAACACCGTGGGCGGCGGCGCTCCGGGCCTACCGCAGGGGTGGGAGGCGAGTACGCTCTGCGGAGGCGCTCCGGGCCTACCGCAGCGGTGGAGGCGAGTACGCTCCGCGGCGCGCTCCGGGCCCATCACAGCGGTGGGAGGCGGCCGAAGCCGCCTCCCAGGGAGATCCGAGTCGAGAGAAGCTCAGTTAAGGACGATGGACCAGTTGATGGTGAGACCGCACATGTCGCCACCGTTGAGCGACTTCGAGTACGATCCCCCGATCGACGAACCGTAGTTGAACGTCTGACTGAAGGAGCCGAGGTTCTCGTTGCCGCTTCCACCGTCCCAATCCTCGATGACGCTGCTGGAGGCGGTGAACGATTGACCATCGAGGAGGGTGAAGGAGCGGGGTCTCAGGCCCGTCAGGTTGACAGTAGCTCCCTCGTCGACGTTGTCGATGATGCCGTCGCCGCCATCGTCGGGCCGTTCGAGGTTCCAAACCGTGCTGACGGTACCGTCCGGGTAGTGCAGCCTCAACACGCCCTGCCAGTCGGTGGTGCCGCCGCTGCCGTCGTCGCAGTCGCCATCCACCGTGATGGACGTGTACTGGAAGGTCACTCCGACGTTGCCCCGCAGCGGGAAGGAGTCGGCACCGTCGAGGCTGCCGTCCCCATCGGTGTTGGCGTTGTCGGGATCGGTTCCCGCTAGCATCTCTTCGGCGTCGTCGAGCCCATCGCTGTCGAGGTCAGCGTTGGCGGGATCGGGCGAGACGCTGTACCCGCTCTGGCCGTACGGCGTAACCGTCCAGCTCGTCTCCAGCTCTACATCGTCGTCCAGGCCATCGTCGTCGGTATCATCCCTGGCCGGGTGAGTTCCGTACGGCAAGCCTGGGGCGGTGGGGGCCGAGTAGCTGCAGGCGGTAGCGCCGTAGGTCACGCTGCCGCAGCGGGTGAGGAACGAATCGAGGTTGAAGTCGACGCCGGGCAGGTTGTCCACGGTGTTGATGTCGACCTCCTGATAGTCACTGAGGCCGTCACCGTCTCCTTGTGCTGAGCGTGGATCCGAGCCGATCAACTGCTCGAGCAGGTCGGGCAGGCCATCCCCGTCGGTATCGGGTTCGTACTTTGAGGAGCCGAACTCGTCCTCGAGCGAATCGCTCAGACCGTCCCGGTCGGTATCGACGAAGTCCGCGGCGTCGGCGAACTGTGGGTTGGCCCCGACGGCGGGCTCGTAGCCGTCGAGGATGCCGTCCCCGTCGGTGTCGGGATCGAGCGGATCGGTGACGAACAGCTCGACTTCGCCGGCCGCGCAGCTCTCGCCCGCGATCATCGCCGGGCAGAACTTGAGGGTGACGTCGCTGAAGGTGAAGTCGCCCCGGAAGCGCATCGAGAAGCCGTAGATCTCGTCGAAGTCACTGAAGGCATCGGCGTCCGAGTCGCGCTTCATCGGGTCGGTGCCGAGCTCCCTTTCGATGTGGTCGACGAGGCCGTCGCCGTCCGAGTCGGTGAGGCGGGGCGAGGGGTAGGCACGGTAGGCGGTCTCGCCGCGGACCGCGACCAGCCAGCCTTCACGCACCTCAGCGAAGTCGCTCAGGGTGTCGCAGGTGTAACGGGGCCGTTCGAGGGGGAGCGTGGCGCCGGCGTTCTCGGCCAACTGGAAGTAGTCGAACGCGTAGCCGTCCTGGCTGCACTCGAAGCTGTCGTCGTCGATCGCGTTGTCGCTGTTGAGGGCGTCGTCGCGGGAACCGTGGAGGTACTCCTCGCGGGCGAAGAGCTTGTCTTCGTCCTGGTCCTGCAGGAAGGCGAGCTGGTAGCTGGTGCCGGCGCGGAGCACGAGGTCATCGAAGTCGCTGCCGTTCACGATCGCACCTATACCGCTGCTTCCCGGTCCGTCATCGACGAACAGCACCCAGGCCTGGTGTGATTCGGGAGCGTTCTCCACGTCACCGATGCGCACCAGCACCTCGTTGTCCCCGTCGTCGTAGGCGACGTCCTGCACCTCGTAGTCGACCTCCAGGAGAGCGAGGGCATCCTCCATGGTGCGGCCAACCACCCGGCCCCGTTCGTCGAAGGTGATCCGGTCGCGGTCGGTGACGGCGCCATCGCCGTCGTTGTCGCAACTGTCCCCTTCCGGCAAGCCGCACCAGAGGTCTATCTCGCCGTTGCCGTTGGTGTCGGCGAAGGGGGCGAGTCTGGTCACGTTCGCCGCGATCCGGTAGCGACCGACGGAGCCGTCGCCGTAGTCGATCGTGATGCCGGCGGTCCGGTCGTAAGTGTCGAGGGAGCTGAAGGCGAAGTTCCGGCCCTCCTCGTCCTCGATGTCGTAGTTGGCGACCTTGAACACCAGGCCGCGGGGCGAGCGCATCAGTTCTTCGAGCGTCTTCGGGAACACCGAGCGGTTGGCGAAGACCAGCGGGCCGATGTCGGGCACGAACGGTCCCAGGTTGTACTGGGGCGCTTCGCCGGTGTCTAGCTGGACCTCGGGCACCAGGCTGGCGACCGGCACGAGCCGGGTCGGTTCTATCGGATCTTGCCACATGGCGGTGATCTCGAGGTTGGTGACCGAGAAGGGCACGTCCGAGACGCTGCCGAGGTTGAGGGCCAGCTGCATGGCGGCGCCTTCGACTTCGCGGACCACCGAGCTGCTGGTCTCGAAGGTGGAGCCTCGCGCTACCGACTCGTTGTAGGTCTCATTGGAGCTGACCGCCGACTCCTCAGAGACGGTGCTGGTGTACTCGTCCGAGGAGGACTGTTCGGAGTTCGTGGTCGCCTCTGCCCCAACCGAGCCGCCAGGGAACTCGTAGGTTCCGCTCACGGTGAGCGACTGGCCGAAAGTGAGGGAGCTGCCCAGGGTGGAGGTATCGCTGGTGCCATACGTCCGCTGCGTTCCCTGCTCGAGGGTGGTGCTGCTCGAGGTCTCGACCGTCTGACTGTTCCCTTCGGTGTCGGTGTAGCTATACCGCTCGTCGAGGGTGAGGTGGACGTCTCCCACTTCGATACTCACCCTTGGGAGG
The DNA here is from genome assembly GCA_036381595.1 of Trueperaceae bacterium. Classification (NCBI taxonomy): domain Bacteria; kingdom Thermotogati; phylum Deinococcota; class Deinococci; order Trueperales; family Trueperaceae; species Trueperaceae bacterium. Next base: position 87,262 of record DASVCN010000020.1, read on the forward strand.
TCGGCGAGCACCGGACTGCGGCTGGGCAGCACGACCTCTTCACCGTCACTGAACTGGTCGCCATCGGTGTCAGCGGTTACTGGCGAGGTGCGGAAGAAATCTACCTCGAGTCCGTCGATGAGCCCATCGTCGTCGCTGTCCTGGATCGTGGGGTCGCTGTAGATGAAGTTCAGCTCCTCGAAGTCGCTGAGGCCGTCGTCCTCGCTGTCCCCGTCACGAGGATCGATCCGGTACGCCTTCTCCGTGGCGTCGCCGATGCCGTCGAGATCGCTGTCGCCCTCGTAGGGGTCGCTGGTCACCGTGCGGGTTTCGACGATCCCCCTGGGCAACAGGATGTTCACGCTCCAGCCGCGTTCCTCTTCGGCGTCGCTGAGGCCGTCCTCGTCGCTGTCTACCAGGTCTCCGCCGCTGGGCGCGATGCCCGTGAACTGGGCGCGGTTCGGGTAGGGGCGAAGGATGCTGGGCGCCTCGAGCGGCGTGCCCTCCTCGTCGCGTACGTTCACTACCTCGACCTGGTAGCGGATCGCCGACTGGCGCCCGGTGGTCAACTGCACGGTGGTGCCGGTGACGAGCTGGGCGAGGTCGACGCTCAGGGAGCCTCCGCTGTCGAGCGCCGTGATCCGGTAGTTCGCCGGGGTCTCGGCCCCGAACCGCGCTACCGGCTTGTTGAAGGTGACCAGCACCGTCGTGTTGCCGGTGGCGCCGGCAGCTACCACGCGGGGAGGATCCTCGGTAACCCGACCCACTCCGGTGAACTCGAAGCGGCCGCCGGCCTCGGTCATAGCGTTGCCGTCCCTATCGCCGACGCCGCTGACCTGGAGGGTGTAAGGCTCACCGGCCAGCTGTTGGCGGGTCGTCAGCAGGACCGAAGTGTTGAACGGCCTGTTGAGGGTGACGTCGTGGAGAATGAGCACGTCCCCGTCGGCGCCGCGGATCCGGTAGTTGTCGATCTCGGCGGCGGCTTCGTCGACCGGCTCGCTGAAGTCGACGCGCACCGTCTGATCGGTGAGCGGCTTGGCACTGACGACGACCGGAGGCGTCTCGTCGAGGGCAGAGAGGCCAGTGAACCGGGCGACCGACCTCTGCGGGTCGACCAGGCGTCCGACCATGTCGAATACGCCTCCGGCTTCCGCCTGGTAGTCGCGCACCTCCTGCGGCTCGGTGGTGATGATCAGATAGTTGGGGGCGATCATCTCGACACTCACGACGTCCAGGGCGGGATCGAACCGCACCCGCGCAGGGTCGACCGATTCGGGGAGTTCGACCGGCCGGTAACCGTCCGGGTTCGTGAATATCAGCAGCACCTCTGTGCTGCTCAGCGGAGCGGCGCTCTCCAGCACCGGGGCGGTGACGGTCGTTCCTACGAACGACTGACCCTGCGGCTCGGCGCGAACCCTCACCAGTTGGCCATCGGAGTCGCGCAGATCGACCAGCTCGAGCTGGTACCTGGCGTCGGGAGCCTGGGGAGCGGTGGAGAGGTAGACGATACTGCCCCCCTCGGCGAGGTAGGCGCCCAGGACTTCGAGAGGGCCGGCTGAGGGGCTGGAGAGTGCGAAGTGGCCGGGATCGAGCGCGGCCGGGCCGAGCGCACCGTCGAAGGTGAGCTTCAGGGAGGTGGCGCTCGTTGCGATTACCTCGTCCAGCGTGACGTAGGGCAGGCGCAGGTTCGAGGTCTGCCGGGAGCTACAGGCGGCGATGAGGATGGCCAGCCCGAGTAGCGTGAGGAGACGGAAGGCCCTTACTGCCATACGTAGTGCTTCACGATCTGTTCACTGGCCGCCGACGGTCCGCTGCCGCGCTCGGTCGACAGGGTGGTGAACGTGGGCGGCAGGCGATGGCGCAGCTTGAACGACGTTCCGGGCGCCAACCCGTCGACTCGGTACTGCCCGACGCCGTCGGTCACCACGGTCACCGTCTCGCCATCTTCGAGTTCGACCATGATCTGGGCGTTCGAGAGGACCGAGTCGCCCAGACCGAAGACGCCGTCGCCGTCGCTGTCGTTCCAGAGCACGCCCTGGAGGGCATGACCGGCGACCACGCCGCTGGGGCCCTCACCCGTGAGTTCGGCTGACGGCCCTGGCGCCGGGTCGCTCCCGGGCGGGGGGCTGTTGACGGCCTGCTCACCCCCGCTGCAGGCGGCCAGGAGCAGAGCCAGCAGCGGAGCAACGAGCAGGCGGGGGCCAGGCGCTCGCCTTCTCGGAAGCGAGCTGACGACGCTTTCCCTTGCGTCGCCGTTGGCGATGGACCTGTATGGCATCGGACGAACCTCCCAGTGAATCGAGCCGGAACGGGGCTGCCGCGAAGTACGCCCCACCGGCCGCTGACGGGAGCGGGGGTTGGGGGGCCAGCAGGCCGGCGGAACGCTTCGTTGCATGCGGAGGACCTCCGGGGGGACCTCCAGGAGGATGATTACCGGGAGGGTGCGACCGACCTGCGACCGGGGTGCGACCGGTTGGCCGGTTGAGGGCCAGCCGAGCCCGGATACTTAGATATTGCCTTGCCTTACAATCGGAGCGGTGCTCAGGACACTCGGGAACGTCGGCGTCGCCGGGCACGAATTCGGCCGGCCAAAGCCGCTGCTGCTTCTCGCCTACCTGACCCTGGAGGGCCCCCAGAGCCGCCGCCACCTTGCGGAATTGTTCTGGCCCGGTTCCGACCAGGGCCGGCGTAGCCTCACGACTGCTCTGGCGAGGCTCCGCAAGGCGGTGCACGGTTCCATCGGAGCGAACGACTCGCAGGTGTGGAGCGAACTCGACTGCGACGTGATCGAGCTGCAGAGGGCGCTCGAGGAGGGCGAACTCGGCCGCGCGCTCAGGCTGTACGAGGGGCCGTTCCTGGGGAACCTCGATCTGGACGAGTTACCCGTGGAGCTGGAAGAGTGGCTGTACGAGAAGCGCGAGTCGATAGCCTCTCGACTGCAGAAGGCGCTGTTGGAGGAGGCGCTACGCCATTGGGCCCGGGGTGACGGCGCGGGAGCGGCCCGAACGGCCGCTCGAGGCTGCCGGCTGGCGGGCGCGGGACCGGCGCCGCCACTGGTGGCATCGAAACTGCACGCCCTGCTGCTGGCGGCCGACCACCCGTTGGCAACCGAGGTAGCGCGCGAGCTGGGCGAGTACGGGCTCACGCTGCCGGCCAGCAGCGCCGAGGCAAGGGAACAGTTGCAGAACCTCAGCCTCGAGGCGACACCTCACCGGTTGCCTCATCGGGGCGGCGCCTTCATAGGCCGTGAAGTCGAGCTGGCCGAGCTGTCGCTGGCGCTCAATCGGGGGGACAGACGGTTGATCACCCTCGTCGGACCGGGGGGAATGGGCAAGACCCGTCTCTCCATCGAGGTCGCCCGCCGAGCCCTCCTCGCCGGAGCTTTTCCCGACGGAGTCTACTTCGTTGGCCTAGAGGCCCTCCGCGAGGCCGAGGAGGTGCCGGGCGCCATCGCAGACGTGTTCGAGCTCGAGTTGGCCGACGCCGATGGGGCGCTCGCACGCCTGTCGGCGCTCCTCAGGCGGAAGCGCACGCTGCTGGTACTCGACAACGTCGAACAGTTGCCGGGAGTGCAGGAGCCGATAGCCGGTCTGCTGGAGGAGTGCGAGCAACTCACACTGATCGTCACCTCGCGGCATCGTTTGGGCCTGTCCGGGGAGTGGGTCGTCCCGCTTTCGGGCCTCTCGTTCCCGGACCGCCAACTCGACCAGGGAGAGGCGGCGCTTTTCGACGCACCCAGACTCTTCGAACAACGGGTCCGTCAGACCGGGGTGAGACTGAACCTGGAGAAGGATCTGGTCGACGTGCTCAGGCTCTGCAGGCTCCTCGAGGGGGCCCCGCTGGGGCTAGAACTGGCGGCCGCCTGGGCGCCGCTGCTGTCAGTCGACGAGATCGCGGATGAGGTCGAGAACTCTTTCGACCTGCTGACGTCATCCGGCGACTCGGCGCGCCAGAGCAGCTTGCGAGCCGTGTTCGAACACTCCTGGACACTGCTCTCGACCGACGAGCAGGCCGCGCTACGGCGACTGTCCCTGGCACGAGGCGGCTTCACCCGCGACCTCGCCCACGAACTCGCGCTTTGCGACGCTCGCACGCTCCTGTCCCTGGCCGGCAAGTCACTCATCGAACGCGTCGGGAATGGCCGCTTCCGCCTCCTCGAGGTCACGCGCGAGTACGCGTTCGAGCAGCTGACTCGCTCAGCCGACCTTCGCGGCGCGTGGCAGCGGTTCATGGCTCACTTCCTCCGGCTGGCTGAGGATGCGGAGGAGGGATTGCGGGGCGACCGGCAAGTCGAGAGCCTCGAGCGACTCAGTGCCGAGCGCGACAACTTGCGAGCGGCGCTCCACTACTCGCTCGAGAGCGGCAACGTCGAGCCGGGAATGCGTATCGCAGCGGCTTTGCAGATGTTCTGGTGGATCCGCGGCGAATACCGGGAAGGGCTGGCGCGCATCGAGTCCCTGCTCGCCGCCGCACGACCGGAGGTAGAGGCTTCGGCCCGAGCGAAGGCGCTCCACCGCGCTGGCACCCTCGCCCACGAACTCGGAGAGTACATCAGGGCTCGCGCTCACTACGAGGAAGCCCTGGCGATCGCGGAGCGAGCGAACCTGCAGCAGATCCGGGCCGACGCGCTGCACAGCCTCGGACTACTTGCCAGCAAGAGGGGCGAGGTAGCGATCGCAGCGGAACTCTACGAGCAGTGCCTGCAGCTGCAGCGGCAGCTGGGGGACCGCTGGGGCTCGTCGGCGACTCTGAACAACATGGGTGTGAATCTGCTCAGTGGCGGCCATTTCGAAAGGGCGCGGCAGCCCCTCCTGGAGAGTCTCGAACTGAAGCGAGCCATGGGCGAGAAACAGGGCATCGCCTACGCCCTGCACAATCTGGGGACGGCCGCGCTGGCGCTGGGCGAGTTGGACGCTGCTCAGGAGTACGTCGAGGCGAGCCTCGAGCTCAAGCGCGCGCTGGGCGACGAACAGGCGCTTTGCACCTCATACACCGCGCTCGGCAGGATCGCACTGCGAAGGGGGCAGTACGACCGCGCCCGGCAGAAGCTGCTCGCCGGGCTATGGCAACTGGCCAAGCTGGAGAATCGCTGGACCTTCACGACAGAGCTGGCAGCCTTGGTGAGCCTGGAGGCATCGTGCGGGAAACCGGAGAAAGCCCTCCGGCTGTCCGGTTTCATAGAGTCCAGCTGTAGGGATCTGAACATGCGACTGCCGCGCCTGGCTGCCATCGAGATGCAGGAGGGGCGCCGGAAGGCGATGACCGAAATCGACGCCGCAGCCGCCGAACGGCTGCTGGCCCAGGGCAGAAGTCTCGATCTGGCAGGTGCGGCTGTGCATGTAGCGTCGGAGGCTGACCGGCTTCCGGCAGGCAAGATCGACTAGGAACGTTATCGGCACATGCCGGTCGGTCTCCCCCGACGGGAACGGGTTCTCGAGCTGGCTCAGTAACGCAGGAGGGCGGCCACGCGACCTGACTTCGAAAGGCCGCCGATCGGGTCGGTGAACTCCGTCTGGGCATCGCTCAGCAGCATCAACTCCACGAGCTCCTCTACCAGGTCGACGGTGAACAGCGAGTCGGACTCGCAAACTGGGCAGTTCTCCTCGGCCTCGGCGAAGAGGTTCTCGCACTCCCGGCAGCGCTGCCCGGCGATGCGGGCGTCGCGGGTCACGAGCAACCGCTCGACCCGGCCAACAGCAGCCGCCTCGAGCACCTCCTGCGGTCCCAGGGCGGCGCGACCCGAGCGTAGACTCTCGGCCTTGATCAGGTCCCACAGGTCCCGGTCGTGCCGACGCTCCTCCTCGAAGAACACCTCGAAGACGCCCTCCCAGGCCTCACCCTCCTGATGCAGGTCGACCGGTTCGGCCCCGACTAGTTTGTCGATCAGGTTCTGCGGAAGCTCGGCCCGTATAGCCTGCATTGTCTCCTCGGAACCCGCAAGCACGATGTACTCGAACTCGCGTCGCTTCTCCAGCTCCTCGAGCACGCCCACAACGTCCTTCGCGTAGTGGTCGAGGGCGTTCTCCCGCCTGCGTGCGTAGCGCTTCTGCGACCAGCCCCCCTTGCGCACGTGGTTCTTGATGTGCCCCTTCACCGTCTCCTGCTCAAGGGGAGTGGCAGAGGTAACGAGGTAGACATGAGTCTCCGTGTTGTCCGCCAGTACCACGACGAAGTTCTCGTACTTGTCCTGCAGTTCGGCCAACGGTCTGATGTAGGGAGAGGAGTCGATCCAAAGGAGGTCGGCTACCTCCTTCTCGAAGGAGTAACCCTGTAAGAACTCCAGCGCCCAGCAGGAGAAGATGGCCAACGAGCCGGCGGTGAAGTCGTAGTCCGCCAGGAACTTCCGCACGAGTTTCAGGTTCTCCTCGAAGTGCTCCGTTTCGTCGGCGTTCTCCTCGAGCAGGCCCCGTACCTTCCTGATCCGCGCGTCCAACGAATCGAGCGAGTCCGGGCCCGACAGGTAGAGGCTCACGAACGCACGCTCCGGGCCGCTGAGCTCGGCCAGTGCTTCCAGGTCTATCTTGTGGAACATCCGCAGAGCCTACTCGCAGCGCTCGGGGGAATGTGTGGGGCAGGGCTAGAAGTCCCCGGGTGCGACCTGGAACGTGTGAAAGCCACGCTCGCGCCACATCTCGACCACCTTGTTCCGGTCGTCCAGCACCATCAGGACGTCCTCCGGCCCGATTCCCAACTCGTCCACCATCTCGGCCTTGACGATCGTGTCGGACCTGTGGTCGGCATCGCGTCGCATCAGCAGCTGGTCGTAGGGCACCCCATGCTTCTCGAGCCACTCCTCGGTCTCGGTCCTGACCAGGTCGCTGCGACCGCTCACGATCAGGACGCGGAAACCGACCTCGTGCAGCCTCTGCACCAGGTGGATCGTGTTCCTTATCGGCAAGTCCTCGGTGCAGGCCCGGAAGAAGGCATCCCAGTCCTGCCGGCTGCTCCCTCTGATGTGGTGCACGCGATGTTCGATGTCGGCCAGGGTGCCGTCCAGGTCGCAGATGATGGTGCTCGGTATCTCTGTGTCGGGCATCGGCTTCCGTTCCCCCTCTTCCAGCGAGTCTACGTCGCTCCACCCGGGCGCCGCTCGGATATTCTTTCCCCAGCAGCCGATCTCTCTTCGCTGACGACTGCTGCCTGGACTCGAAAACCGAATAGCGAAGGGCCACTGGAGGAAGATGGATGGTCTGCGTAGCTCGTAGGGTCTTCACCATCGATGTCGGGCTACTGGCGCTGGCGCTCGTGCTGTCGGGGTGCGGCCGAGATAACGAGGCGGCCGACGGAGCCCTCGCTCCCGTGACCGCGGTCGCGCAGCAGCCGGCAGTCACGGTCGGCGAGTGCAGCAGAGCGGTGGAGGTGGAGGCGTGGCAGGGAACGATCTCGTACAGCCACGCCAGGGACGTCGAGGGGGGCTATCCCGATCATGTGGTCTATGCGGTGGACGTGAACGTGAGCGCCCGGCTGGAGGAGAACTACCGGAATGAGGACGCCGCGGGGTTCCTGGCCACCGCCATGACCGGCACCATCGCCCACTCCAGCGAGGAACACACCCACAACACCGACGAGCACCGGGTCGACATGGTCATGCGCGGAGAGGGACCGCCGATCGAGGGCTCGCGGATGACGCTCAACGTCTCCTCGGACTGTCGCTACGGCTTCTACTTCATCGGCAACGTCTACGTCACGGGTCGATCAGGGGACGAGCAGATCGAGGGACCGAAGGGCGTGAATCCGATCAAGGGCGAGTTCGAGGCCCAGGGGCTGGAACTGAGCGGCAGCTACGACTTCCCCGTATACGGCCCCGGCGACATCGAGGCGAGCGTCGACAAGCCTATCTGGTTCGCGGAGCGCTACGACGTGGCCGACATGCTCGGGGGCGAAGGCTTGGGAACGGTGCGCGTCAGCTGGAACTTCGTTCCGGCGGACTGAGAACGGCGGAGGTCCAGGGCGGCCGATCGCAACCGCCGCCGGACTGAGGACGGCGAGGTCCCGGACGAGGGGTCGCAGTCACCGGCGGACTACAACCCGGGCAATCCGGGGCGACCGATGGCGGTCCCCGTCCTGTGGAATCGTGGTCTTCAGGACGCAGCGAGCAGTAGGCTGTAGCCCACCCGCGGAACTGGCGGGCGACACCTTCGCGACGTACCCCAAGTGGAGGAGCCATGAACGAGTCCGAGCCGATGCCGACGGCGCAGCCATTCGAACCGGGACCGGAGCACGCCTGGCTCCAGCGCCTCGTAGGGGAGTGGGTGATGGAAGCGGAGGCGGCCGGCCACCCCAGTTTCACCGGCAGTGAAACGGTCAGGCCGTTGGGACAGGCGTGGATCGTCGCCGAGGGGAGCTTCCAGGCAGAGGGCAGAGAACCCGACAGCTCCCTCATGATGCTGGGGTTCGACCCCGAGAAGAAGCGGTTCGTGGGCACCTGGGCCGGTTCGGCGCTTGCCTACCTGTGGGTCTACGAGGGGCAGTTCGGCGACAGCGAGAAGATCCTGAACCTGGACTGCATGGGGCCGAGCATGCGTGGCGACGGGAAACTGCTCCCTTACCGCGACGTGATCGAGTGGGTGAGCGAAGACGAGCGACTGCTGCGGGGACTGGTCCGCGACGCGGACGGCAGCTGGCAGCAGTTCATGGTGACGCGGTACAGGAGGCGTGGAGCGGAGGGACGATCGGGCGACCAGGTCTAGCGTCAACCGGCCGCTACCCCTTCACACCCGTCAACACGACCCCTTCGATGATCTGCCGTTGGAAAAACAGGAAGACTATCAACACCGGAATGACCGAGAGTGACGACGCCGCCATGATCAGGTGCCAGGCCGAACCGGCTTCGCCCGAGAACAGCGCGACGCCTACAGGGATCGTGCGCATCGACGGACTCTGGACGATTATGAGCGGCCAGAGGAACGAGTTCCAGCTCGTCAAGAAGGTGAAGATCCCCAGAGCAGCGAGCGCAGGGCGGACCAGGGGAAGGCAGATCCGCCAGAAGATACCGAACTCGCTCACGCCGTCGAGCCGGGAAGCGTCAAGCAGGTCGTTGGGCAGCGTCTCGAAGAACTGTCGCATCAGGAACACGCCGAAGGCGCTGACGATGCCGGGGAAGAGAAGACCCCAGTAGCTGTCCGTCCAGCCGAGTTCCGCGGACATCACGTACCACGGAATCACCAGCATCTCGGTCGGCACCATCAGGGTCGACAGGATGAGGATGAAGAAGATGCGCTTACCTCTGAAGCGGAGCTTGGCCAACGTGTAACCGACCAGCGAGTCGAAGAAAAGCACAGAGAGGGTGGTGACACTGGCGATCAGGGTGCTCACCCCGAACCAGCGCGGAAACCGCGTATCGAAAAGTACTTCGCGGAAGTTGGCGAAGGTGGGCTGTTGCGGAAGGATCGACAGGTCGAAGATTTCCCGAGGCGTCTTCAGCGCTGTGAGGAACATCCAGACGAACGGGAAGATGATCACTGCCCCGATCGCGAGAAGCAGCAGGTAACTGAACACCTGCCGAAGCTTCATCAGTATTCCACGCGGCGCGTGATGAGGCGCATCTGCACCAGGGTCACGAACAGCACGATGACGAACAGCACCACGGTCACGGCCGAGGCGTAACCGAACTGGAATCTCTGGAAGGCCAGCTGATAGATGTAGAGGGCAACGCTAAGAGTACTTCCTAGCGGCCCGCCTTGATCGGTGAAGTTGAGGTTGACGATCAGAGTGAAGAGTTGCAGGTAACGGATGGTGAAGATCACCGTGGAGAAAACGATGACGCCGTTCAACAGCGGCAGGATTATGTGGCGGAAGAGAGACCAGCCATCGGCCCCGTCGATGCGGGCGGCCTCGAAGTAGGTCTTCGGTATCGACTCCAAGCCCGCCAGAAACAGGACTATCTGAAAGCCGAGGTGCTGCCAGATCACTACTCCCGTGACAGTGAGCAACGCTTGATCGGGGTCGCGAAGGAACTCCTGTGCCGGTATGCCTACCGCGATGAGCAGAGTGTTGACCACACCGAAGTTGGCGGACAGCATCCAGCTGAATACCCAGCCGATCGCAACAGCCGGAACTACGTAGGGAGCGAAATAGAGGGCTCGGAAGAAGGCGCGAAAGCGGGGGATGCTCTGGAGAAGAATAGCCAAGCCAAGGCCCAACGCCAATTGAACGGGGACGCCGATAAGAGTGTACTTGACGGTGTTCAACAGCGCTTGACCCAGGCGCGCATCGACAGCCAGCCGCATGTAGTGCTCCATCCCGACGAAGGGCCGGTTCGCGGGGTTGGCGCTCCACTCATGCAGGGAAAGGTAGAACGCCTGTATAGCCGGGTAGATGCGAATCAGAAGGAACAGGGCGAAGGGTACGAGGAGGAAGGCGTAAGCCCACATCGCTTCTCGGCGGCGGAGGCTCATCTGGCGATAGGTTGCACCGGCACGGCGAGCGGTTTTCGCTTCAGGAAGTACGCTCAAGCCACTCCTCCACCATGCGTGCGAGATTCTCCGAAACCTCGTCGACCAGCACTTCTCCCTTGGCGGGATCGATTTCGTCGACCCGCCCATGGAAGCCGGAGAAGCCTTCCGGCTCTTGTCCTACGCCTACGGCCTGGCCGGCGACCCGCCACCAGGGCGATTCGTATTCGATGTTCGTCGCAAGATGTGGCTCCACCCCGCTTGGATCGAACGCAGCTACGGTCGAGATCTCCAAGGGCCCACCGTGACCGTGCCCGCCATGGTCGGTAAACAAGCCTTCGCTAGGCGCGTCTCTACCGATCCCCACCAGCTTCCACCAGTTCACGTACAGGACGCTCGACTCGGGGTACTCGAGCGCCAGTCGTTCAGCCGCCAGGCGAAGGGCGAACTGATTCTCGCTGTGACCATTGAGGGCAACTATTCGCCGCGCTCCGTTGGCGGCAAGCGCAAGTAGCACCTGATAGAGGTATTCGAGGAAGACATCGGGAGAAATCGATACGGTCCCGAGGTGCCGCGAAGTGATGCTGGGCGCGAAGGTGTAGGTCACTGGCGGTAGAAGAATGGCCGAGAATCTCTCGCAAAGCCTCTTGGCGAACCCGACCGCCAAAGTCGTATCGGTTCCAAGTGGGGCATGAGGGCCGTGATACTCGATACTGCCCACCGGCAGAACGATGAATGGCGCGGTCCGGATGCTTTCCCTTCGCGCTCCACCTAACTGGATAATGTCGATCATTTGCGGCTCCATCGATACAGGAAGTCAGATAACTGGCGGGGGGTGAAGATCCCCGCCGTATGGAGACGGATCAGTTGCCTTCCCAGTAGGTGTCGAGCAGGGCCTGCTCTTCGCGGGCAAGTCGCGAGAGGACCTCGTCCGCGTCAGCCCCGTTGATCACCACCTCGTTCAAGGCGTCATAGAACAGCTGGCGCTGTTGATTCTCCTCGACGAATACAGTGCTCTCGGCATATGGAACCGAAGCGACGAAAGGACCGATTACGGGATCCTCCAAGAGGTCAGGGCTCTCGAGCAGGCTCTGGCGGGCGGGCAGTTCACCTACTTTTTCGAGCCAGTACTCCATGACCTCTTCCGACGCAAGGTACTCGATGAACTTCGCAGACGCTTCCAGTTCGGCTCCGCTCGTCCCACGCGCTATCCCGTTCATCCAGAAGGAACCGTAGTTGACCTTTTCGCCGGTCGGCCCCGTCGGAAGTTCAGCAACGGCCCAGTCAGCTGCTGTCGCATCGCTGCTTAGCGTGCCGATGGCGAACGAACCATCGATAATCATTCCAACACGGCCCGCCATGAAGGCATCGCGGAAGCCCCCATATCCGGGGAAGAAGTCGATCTCGCCTACCTTGTGCTCAGTGATCAGGTCGGTGTAGAAGTTGAAGGCCTGGTGGCCGGCCTCCGAGTCGTAGGCGACCGTCCGGCCGTCATCGGAGTACGGTTCACCACCGAATTGCCGAACGAGAACGTCGCGCCAGAGGTGGTAGCGCTGGTTGCCAGGGACGAAGCCAGCCTGAGTCATCCGCGCGCCGCTCCCTTCGGTGAGGGCTATCGCGTCCTCGACGAATTCTTCCCATGTGGAGGGAGGACCGTTGATGCCCGCTTCATCGAAAAGGTCTCTGTTGTAGAAGAGGGCAAGGGTACGAACGGCGGTGGGTAGGCCCCACAGTTCGCCATTGACGCGGGCGGCCTGAACCAGTGGCACGAATTCCGACTCGAGTTCGGTGGCCGAGATCGTATCCTCGGGCAAGGGCTGAAGGTAGCCAGCATCGATGAAGCTAAGGACCCATCCGTAATAGAGGTTAAGGACGTCGGGGCCCTCGCCTGCAGGGATAGCGGAGGCCACCTTCTGCACGTAAGCGTTATAGGGAAACGTCTCCTGCACGACGTGGATACTCGGATTCTCTGCTTCGAACCGCTCAATCAGTTCGTCGATGGCTTCGATCTTCGACTCGTACTCGTATTGCCAGTAAGTGATCGTGACGTCTTGTGCCAAAACTTGCTGGGTAAACAACATCCCGGCGATAGAAATACTCAACAGCAGCTTTTTCATTCATTGCTCCTCTTAGGATTAGGGGTTCGCACGTCTGCCTTGGGAACGGGTAGCTCCGAACATTACGCCAGTTGCCTGTCGTTCACCTCCTCCAGGAAGTTCGAGTGTGAAGGATCGGTGGCAGTGGCTCGATAGTGGTCATCATGGGGACCGGCTCCCAAGAGCGATCTCCGCAGCTATGGCGTCGAGAGCAAGTCGAGACACACCCTTCAGGGCGCTACCGGAGGACCTACGAACGGCTTCGACCCGGATCGGATCAGGACCTAACCAGCGCTTCCCGATCTCTCTCGCGAGTACGCCCTCCTCGTCCGGGCTCCAATCGATGAGAAACAGATCGGGATCGAGTGCGCAGGCCAGATTGTGGACCAGGAACTGAATGCCCGCCAAGAAGCGTTCGAACGATCGTTCTGCAGCCGGACTGTTTACGCTGAGTCGGCCCTGAGCATCAAGAGCCGCACAAACTTCCTTGACGAGTGCAGCTTCGAGTGGTCCGGCGGTCCCGAACTCGATCTTCTGCGGCTGGTCTTGCAAGCCGAGCAGAGAGAATCCTACCTCGCCTGCCGCGGCTCTGCTTCCCCGGTAGAGCTCCCTGTTCACGACGATGCCGGCACCGATTCCTCCCGATGTCACCAACAGATAGATGAGATGTCTCACCGAGTCAGCGTCCCTGAGATCCAGCTGCGCGAGGGTCAAGGCGTTCACGTCGTTTTCGATGACGACTCGCAAGCCCGTCTTCTCTTCGAGCACGCTGGCGAGAGGAAAATCGTCCCAACCAAGGGAGGGCGCCAGACGAACCCTGCCGGTACTCGAATCTATTACGCCTGGAGCCGCTATCGCGATGTAGTGCAAGCGGTCGTCCGAGAGCGACACGAGGTCGCAGAGCCATTCCAAAACGGCTTTGGCCGTTGACGGCGAGATAACCGGTCCGGCTTCCAGACTCAGGAGTTCTCCACATAGATCGAGCTTGCCCGCTTCGGCTACTCGACCGCTGAGGTCGGCGGCCAGAACCTGACGAGCATCTCGTCGCGGTTGGAATACCTCGGCGGGCCGTCCCCCTCTGTTGGTGCTGAAACCGACGGATTGGATGATCCCCAGTTCGGAGAACTCCTGGAAAATAGAGGTCACGGTAGGAACGCTCAGTTGAGTCCAGTGGGCGGCGTCGGCACGGGAGAACTCCTCACTTTCGAGAACCGACCTCAGCAAGCTGAGGCGATTCGCTACCCTCACGTTCTCTGGCTGCACCGAGCCGTTGGCCATGTCAGTCTGCAACTCCAATTGCAACTACATAAAGAGCTTTGTAAATGTCCTTTAAGAATATGAACAGCCCGGCCCGTTGTCAAGGCCGGAAGCTCTGAACCGGGAGAGCGGGCAGGAACTCGACGAAAGGCTTGCTTAGTTGATCAACCTGTCGCCTGCCCCGTCCAGCGGGGGCAGGGGAACCCTCACGAGTTCGCCGGTCCGCTTGTTCAGGAACACGTTGGCCGAGCCGTCCCGGCGCAGGAACAGCAGCTGCCGCGGAACCTCGTTAGGCTCTCTGGCCGCTTCCGCGCTCCCGTGTTCGAGCGACCAGCCGACCGGCAGGGCTATGAGCCGGTTGGGGTCCGTGTCGGACAGGTAGGCGTAAGCCGGCCCGCTTGGGCGCTTACCCGTCCTGAGCCACGAGCAGTTCGTCGTGATGCCTCTTCCCTCGTCGACGACGGCCACCTCCCGGTAGCCGAACTCGTCCACAATCTCGAACTCCCGGTCGCGCAGCATGGCAACCAGGGCATCGATGTCGGACCCAGCGTGTGAACCGACTCGAGTGATAAGGCCGTCGCAGCAGAAGCCGAACCTCAGCGTGTGGCGACGATACGCGAGCAAGCCACCCGGATACTTCCGCTCGAGCGTCGAAACTTTGACTACCAGGTTGTGGTCTTCGATCAGTACAGCCACGATCGCAACGCCCTTCCGTCGGGACTCGTATATCTCGGACTCTGCCACGCAGTGCGTCCGATTACAGGGAGAGGAAGTGCAGTCTAGGCAGATGGTGCGACGCCTAGTGTCGCAATCGCAAAGGCGCAACGGCACTCCAGGCGATTCCAGACAGCCGGTTACTGGGGACAGGTACGGGGTACCGCCTCGTCGCGGCGGCGTAACGGTCGCATAACGCGCGCGAGCTCAGAGTCGTGTCGTGGCGCTTCCGGGCGTCGTCCCTGTTCCGACTGAGGAGGTCGAGGTTGACACGGCTGCGTGGTTCGAGGAGCAAAGCTCAGGTCGCCCTGGTAGTGGTGGCCGTCGCGATGAGCGGCTGTGGCGGCCAGGGTGGCCCGCCCAGGATTTCGAGCATCGGCACCCAGAGGACGACGTTGGGTGAACCCCTCTCGGTCCCGTTCACGGTCGTCGATGAGGATCCCTCGACCGTCGCAGTTTCCGCCACGGCGGATGAAGCGAACCTGGTCCCGCCCTCAGGGCTCGTGATAAGCGGAGCCGGACCTCAACGCAGCCTGCTGGTAGCCCCCGCGGCCGGCGCCACCGGCTCTACGAACGTCACCGTGCGGGCTAGCGACGGCACCGGTACAGAGGCTAGTGAGAGTTTCGCCTTGGCCATCGAGATGCCGTTCGCTGGCGACCATCTCGTGATTCCCGCCGACAACCGCTCCAACACCTTCTTCGGTGGAGCGGTCGCGGCACACGGTGACGAAGTTCTGGTCGCCGCGGTAGGCGAGGACGACGCCTCTGGAGCCGCGTACCTCTACCGCAGGGACGGCAGCGACTGGAGGTTGTCATCGCGGCTGGAAGCGAGCGACGCCGCTCCGCAGGAAGGGTTCGGCTGGTCGGTAGCGTTCGACGGCGACCACGGTGTGGTGGGGGCCATCGCTGACGCCCAGAAGGGGACGAGCGCGGGTGCGGTCTACGTGTTCGAACGTGACGGCGAAGGCTGGCGCCAGAGCGCCAAGCTCACCGCCAGTGACGGCGAACAGTTCATGTTCTTCGGCGCGGCGGTTGACGTCAGTGGCAACTACCTGGTGGTGGGCGCACCGGGGCACACGGGCTCGACGGGGGATGCCGGCAGAGGGGCGGCCTACCTGTTCGAGCTCATCGCTGGAGAGTGGTCAGAGGTCCCGATCGTTCCCGCGCTCGACCCGGCCGTCGGAGACGAGTTCGGACATTCGGTAGCGATAGACGGCGACCGACTGGTGGTGGGCGCCCGGGGCGACGACACAGCCGGGGCGAACGCGGGCGCGGTCCATGTTTTCGAGCGGATAGGCACGGAGTGGGTGGCGACGGCCTCTCTGTTGGCGCCCGATGCGGTTGACGACGACGGCTTCGGTGCCTCCGTGGCCCTGGAAGGGGACAGGCTGGTAGTCGGTAGTCCGGGCTGGGACGACGCCGCGACGAGCGAGGGGGCCGCCTACGTGTTCTCCAACGATGGCGACGAGTGGCTGATGGTGGGAAAGATGACGGCCAGCGTCCCCCTCGAGATGAACGTGTTCGGCTACTCGGTCGACGTCTCGGGGCGCTATGTGGCCGTAGGTGCGCCGGGAATAGATCCTGCGCCCGTTCCGGTGCCTGGAGCGGCTTACCTGTTCATGGAAACGGAGGGGGCTTGGTCGCAGGTAGCCCGGCTCACTCCCAGCGACAGCTCGCCCGACGAGCGCTTCGGCTACCACCTGAGCCTGACGCGAGAGTACGTGGCCGTTGGGATGCCGCTGGCAGAAGCCGAGGGGCTGATAACGGGAGCGGTGCATGTGATCGAGAGGTGAACGCCGATGGCGGGCTTGCGCCAACGGCGCAGCACGCGGGCGCCCTGAAGGCGTCCTCGACCCCCCAGTTCCGGATCGCCGGTCTCCCGATCCCGGTCCAGATGCGACTTCCCCTCGTGGACGATTTTGTTGACAATATTTTCGCCCGCTGAGTACCATCGAGCATGCCCGAAACGAAGGAGCAGGAGGCAGCGCGGCGCGGCGAGTTGACGGTCGCGATCCTCGGTTTGGGCGAGGCGGGAAGCTGCTTCGCGAGCGAACTGCTGGGAGCCGGCGCCGATGTCGTCGGCTGGGACCCTCAGCCGAAGGAGCACCCCAAAGGCCTGCGCTTCGCAAGGAGCAACTCCGACGCCGCGAAGAACGCCGACGTCATCTTCAGCGTCAACCTCGCTAGCGTTGCCCGGGAGGTTGCCGAGGAGGTCGCGCCGGTTCTGCGGCCCGGCCAGATCTACGCCGAACTGAACACCGGCTCCCCTCAGCTCAAGGTCGATTGTGCGGAAGCGATCGAACCGAGCGGTGCCCTCTTCGTCGACGTCGCGATCATGGCCCCGGTCCCGCCCAAGGGTGTGCGCACCCCGATGATGGTGAGCGGCCCGGGAGCCCACGGGTTCCATGAACGCCTTGCCCCCTTCGGCACGGATATCGCGGTCATCGAGGGTGATCCTGGTCGAGCCGCCACCCTCAAGTTGCTGCGCAGCATCGCCTACAAGGGGATCGCCGCCGTGGTAATCGAGTGCCTCGAGGCGGCCCGCAAGCTCGATCTCGAGGAGTACGCCCGCGGGCAACTGGCCACCCTGGTCGAGGCGCAGATGATCGACCGTTTCGAAGAGGGCAGCCGCAAACATGCACGCAGACGGGTTCACGAGATGGAGGCGGTCGAAGAGCTGCTCGCGTCGCTGGGGGTAGAGCCGCTCAGTAGTCATGCCGCCTTGCTGCGACTTCGTGAGCTGACCCGGGAGCCGAGACCAGCCTGATGCTCAACGCGCCGGGGTCGACCCGGCCGGAAACGAGGAGCGATGCCGCACATCACATTCGAATACTCCGACAACCTCGACGTCGACACGCGGAAGTTCCTGGCCGCACTGCACGAGCGGCTTTCCGCCACCGGGATCGTCGCCAGCAAGGGGCTCAAGAGCCGCGCGCTGCGCTTCGACGACTGGTACATCTCGGACGGCAGTGAGGACTACGCCTTCGCGCACCTGAACATGCTCATCCGCGGCGGACGCTCTGCCGAGGAGAAGGAGCGCCTGACCCGCGAGGCGATCGCCTTGCTCGAGGAGACGTTCGCGGAAAGGCGCGAGAACGGCTACATCTCCCTTTCTGTCGACATCAAGGAGATGCTGGAAGGGGAGCACGTCACCCGCCACAACATCCCCAACCGCCGGGAGGAGGGGGCGCTGTGAGCCGCAAGCTGCTGGTTGTCGGCGCCCACTCCGCCGACTTCGTCTGGCGCAGCGCCGGCACCGTCGCTGTAACTACCCAGGCAGGCGGAGACGTCCTGGTCCTCGCCCTCTCATACGGCGAGCGAGGCGAGTCGGGCAACCTCTGGAAGGAGCCCGGGCAAACAGTCGAGAACGTCAAGCGGATCAGGCACGAGCAGGCGAGCAAGGCGGCAGAGGCGGTAGGCGCCCGCTTCGAGTGCCTCGACCTTGGCGATTATCCGTTGGAGCTCGATCGTGAGGGTATGGACCGGGTCAGCGAGGTGTTCCGCCGTGAGAAGCCGGACGCGGTCCTCACCCACACCGCTGTCGACCCCTTCAACCCCGACCATCCGGTTGCCAACGAGGTCGTCACCAGAGCGCGGCTTCTCGCCTCCGGCGCCAACGTCGCAAGCGCCTTCGAACGCGTGGATCCGCCCGTGCTGTACGCCTTCGAGCCGCACCAGCCGGAACTCTCGGGCTTCACCCCCAACACCTTCGTCGATATCACCGCAGTCTTCGAGATGAAACTGGCGGCGATGAAGTGCATGGGCGCCCAGAGTTACCTCTACGACTACTACAGCGAGCTCGCCAATCGGCGCGGCAACCATGCTCGGCGCATCTCAGGCGACAACAGCGTCGAGTATGCCGAGGCGCTGATGCGGATGACCCCCGCCGTGGTGAAGGGGGTCTGAGGTGGCACGCGATCTCCGAGCGATCTGCGAGCGCCTCGCCGAGCTGGGTGTTGCGACCGTCTACGAGGCCGCCGGCCGGCAGGGGCTCATAGACTGCGATCTGGTGCAGCTACTGCCCGGATCGCGCGTTGCCGGACCTGCCCGTACCGTCTCCTTGGGCCAGTCGGACAACCTGATGGCGCACGCGGTGATCGAACGGATCCAACCGGGCGACGTAGTAGTCCTGGCGATGCCGGCAGAGGAGCCGGTCGGACTGATCGGTGAGCTGCTAGTTACCCAGATCCAGAAACGCGAAGCGGCGGCTGTACTGAGCAACGGCGCCATGCGTGACGTCGAGGAGCTCGAGCAGATGGGCCTGCCCATCTGGAGCCGCTTCATCCGGGCCAAGGGCGCGACCAAGAAAGTGCCTGGCGCGCTCGACGTACCGGTCGTCCTGGGGGGCACCACCATTGAGCCGGGCGACGTGATCGTCCTCGACGCCGACGGCGCTACCTGCGTGCCGGAAGCTCGGCTGGACGAGGTGCTGGAGAAGTCGGAAGCGCGACTCGAGCGCGAGACCGCCATGCGCAAGCGTTTGCAGGACGGGGAGATGTCGATAGACATCCATGGGTTGCGGGAGGCGGTGGAGAGAGTATAGACGGTCCCAACGCTTACTCCACAACCATACTTGTATACAAACGCAGTTGTAAGGCCTCAAAGTTGCAGAGAGCAGTCATCGTCACTCCTGCCGCTCAAATTCGTAGTTCCCCACCCGTACAACCGGGCAGGATTGCCCACCAGGATCTTCCGCCTGGTCTCCTCGTCCGGAGCGAACTGAGGCAGCAGGTCGACGAGATCCCCGTCGTTCGGCATCCACTTCCTGATGTTCGGGTGGGGCCAGTCGGTCCCCCAGAGAACCCGGTCGGGTGCGACCTCGATGAGCGCGCGGGCGAACGGCACGGCGTCGAGGAAAGGGTGGCCGTCGGCCGAGATCCGCTCGGCCCCGCACACCTTCACCCACCAGTTATCGCGCTCGAGTCGCGACAGCAGTATCTTGAACGCTTCCTGGTCCACCCCTTGCGACACGGGCACGCGACCCATGTGGTCGACGACGATAGGCAGCTGGAAGCGGGAGAAGAACGGCTCATGCTCGATGAGGTCTTCTGCATTCACGTGCACGACCAGGTGCCAGCCCAGCGGCTCCACCATCCGCACGACACTCTCGATGAAGTCGAGATCGGGCGCTCCGCCGAGGTGCTTGACGAAGTTGAAGCGCACGCCACGCACGCCTCCCCTGTCGAGCTCCTCGAAATCGCTGCTGCGGAAGCTGGAGTCGGCGATGCAGACCCCGCGGTATCTGCCGCCGCTAGATGCGATGGCCGCGAGCATGGCCCGATTGTCGGGCCCGTGGCAACTTGCCTGAACGATCACCGCCCGGTCGATGCCCAGGAAGCGGTGCAGCTCGGCGAGCTTCGCAGCAGGTGCGTCTGGCGGGATATAGCTGCTCGTTGGGTGATAGGGGAAGACGCTTGCCGGGCCGAAGACGTGGCAGTGAGCGTCACATGCCCCGGGCGGAGGCGTAAAGGTCGGCTTGCGCGGGTTCGGGTCCGGCGGCATGCAGGTTTTCATGAGTGGGACCGATGCTAGCAGCGGCGACAAAATGTGTCAATGGGATTATGGGCATGATTGTTGACAATCTCGTCGGCCGACTCCTATAGTCGAACGTAGCCCAATCAGGAGGTCGAGCATGAAGTTTCGGCAAGCAGGCCGCAGTCTCGTCGTAGCCGTAGTCGCACTCATCGGACTAGCCTTCGTCCAAGCGCAGGAGGAGGATTGGCCGCGCTTCGTGTCCATCGGCACGGCCTCCCCGGCAGGGGCTTACTACCCGTTGGGCGTAGCCATGGCAGACCTCTGGAACCGCAACATCGAAGGCGTTCGTTTCTCCTCACAGGAGACCGGTGGAAGCGTCGCCAACATGAACATGCTCGAGTCGGGCGACATCGAGATCGGAATCGCCAACGAGAACATCGCCTGGAACGCCACCGAGGGCAACGAACCGTTCTCCCATCCGATCGACGTGAACCTGGGGTGGACCCTCAACAAGAGCATGGGCCTGTTCGTAGCGCCCCGTTCTTCCGGCCTGGAGACGGTCGAGGACCTGCGCGGCAAGCGGGTTTCACTGGGTACCCCCGGCTCTTCTGCAAATGTCCTCGGCGCCCGGGTGCTCGAGAGCCAGGGCCTGGCCGAGGGCGACTACGAGGCCGTCTACATGGGCTGGCAGGAGTCGGCCGACGCGATGAACGACGGTTTCGTCGACGCCGCTTTCTTCGTGGGAGGTCAACCCTTCCCCGCGATCGAATCGCTGGCGGTGCGCACTCCGATCAACGTCCTCGACTTCGATGCCCAGAAGCTGCGTGAGCTACCCGGATTCCCACTCAGCACCGGCACCATCCCAGCAGACATGTACGACACCGAGAGCGACGCCACCGCCGTGCAGGTGCGCTCGATCAACTACGTCGACCCGGAGCTGCCCGCCGACCTCGTCTACGAGATGGTGAAGGTGGTCTTCGACAATCTCGACGCCCTGGCCGCGGCCCACTCGACCGGTGACCAGGCAGAACTCCTGAGCCCGGAGGACGCCGAAGCGCTCGGCATCGAGGTCCACCCCGGCGTGGTGCGCTACGCCCAGGAAGTGGGGGCGTGGGCCGACTAGACAAGACGCGCGCCTGGCTCGGAAACGGAGCCTGGCTGGCGGCTGTACTGTTCGTGACGACGGTACAGCCGCTCTACCTCTTGCCCATAGAGCAGCAGTTGCCCATCACGCTGATGCTGGTGATGGTGGGCCTGTTCCTCCGGCGGCCGCTGTTCCGCAGTGAACGCCTTGCCCGGGTGGGCAGCGTAGGCGTCGCCATCGACCTGCTGCTCGTCGTCGCCTCGGTGGTGGTCGGCCTCTACGTCGCCCTCAATTACCACGACATCATCTTCCGTCAGGGGGCGTTCACCCGCGCGGATCTGTGGATCAGCCTCATCGGGCTCTTCCTCACCCTCGAAGCGGTCCGGCGCTCAGTAGGCTGGCCCCTCACGATCGTTTGCCTGGTGTTCGTGCTCTACGCCGTCTACGGGCGCGTCATGCCCGGCGCGCTGCTGCATCGCGGTTACTCGATAGACCGGGTGGCCCAGCACGTGACGCTCAGCTACTCCGGCATCTACGGGATCCCCTTGGCCGTGATGGTCCGTTACGTGATCCTCTTCATCGTCTTCGGAGCGCTGTTGCAGGCCAGCGGCGCAGCCGACTTCCTGGTGCGCTTCGCCCAGGTCGTGGCCGGAAGGTACACCGGGGGCCTCGGCAAGGTCGCCGTCGTGGCCAGCGGACTGGTGGGCACCATCTCGGGCAGCGCCGCCGGTAACGTGGCCACTACCGGCAGCGTGACCATACCGGCCATGAAGCGCAGCGGCTACCATCCCCACTTCGCCGGGGCCATCGAAGCCGTAGCGTCGACCGGCGGGCAGATCATGCCACCGATCATGGGTGCGGCTGCCTTCCTCCTGGCCGACTACCTGGCGATCCCTTACATCCGTGTGGTCACGGCAGCCATCATCCCCGCTCTGTTCTACTACCTGAGTGCCGGGTTCGCGATCGACCTCTACGCTAGGGCGAACGGGATCAGAGGTCTGTCCAAGGAGGAGTTGCCTCGGTTCTGGCCGACGCTGCGCTCGGGCTGGATCTTCATCATCGTCATCGCCCTGGTATACGGGATGCTGATCTACGGCTACTCACCAACTCGGGCGGCCTTCATCGGGGTGGTGGCGGCGGCCCTGCTGGCACTCCTGAAACGGGCGGGTCTGCGGGCCTCGCTCGACGTCCTGATCGACGGCGCCAAATCAGCAGCGATCCTGTGCGCGGTGACGGCCGGAGCCGGCATCGTCGTGGGCGTGGTGCAACTCACCGGCCTGGGCGCCATTCTCGCTTCGGCACTGGTGGACATGTCGCTCGGCAACGTCCTGATACTCCTGGTGCTGGTGATGGTCGCATCCATAATCCTCGGCATGGGCATGCCGACGACCGTTGTCTACGTGCTTCTCGCCGCGCTGGTGGGCCCGGCACTGGTCGATATGGGCATCCGTCCGTTGGCCGCCCATTTCTTCTTCTTCTACTACGGCGTACTGGCCGCCATCACGCCGCCAGTGGCGCTGGCCTCCTACGCGGCCGCATCGATCGCCGGGAGCGACTTCAACCGTACCGGCTGGGAGGCGTTCCGGATGGCGCTGCCGGCATTCATCGTGCCGTTCTTCTTCGTGCTCAACCCGGCCCTGCTGCTCGATGGGACACCCGGCGAGGTGATCCACACCTCCCTGTCGGCCGGCCTGGGCATCTGGCTGTTCACCACCGCCGTGATGAACTGGTTACGCGGCCGCATGTCTGTGTGGACACGCTTGCTGCTGTTCGCGGCAGCGTTCCTGCTGCTCGATGGCGGCTGGAGGACGGACGTCATAGGTCTTGTCGTAACCTGCGGCGTGCTGCTTCTACGGCTGCGGCCAGGCAGAGTGACGACCAACGAGGAGGTCCCGGTAAGAAGTGCCGAGTGAAGCTTCATCCGAGAAGAGCGCGACCGACGTAGCCTACGAGCGCATCCGCGAGAAGATCGTCGAGGGCGAGTTCCGCCCTTCGCAGAGGCTGGTCGAGGCGACCCTGGCAGAGAACCTGGGCGTCAGCCGGCACAACGTGCGAGTCGCCCTGGGCAGGCTTCAGTCCGATGGTCTGGTGAGGATCGAACCGAACCATGGCGCCACAGTCGCAACCCTTGGCCTGGAGGACACGCTCGACATACTGGTGGCCCGGGAAGCATTGGAGGCCGAGGTAGCGCGACTCGCGGCGGAGAGGGTCAGCGCCGCGGAGCTCGAGCAGCTCGAAGCCTGCCTCAGGACGATGAAGTTGTCGCTGGAGCAGTCGGAGTTCGAGAACTACTCGAAGACCAACCGCACCTTCCATCAGATCATCTACCGAGCCAGTGGCAACGGGACCATGCCCGAGCTCATCGCACTGTTGCGCTTGCGGATGGCCAGGCTGCATGTTCGCACCATCCTCATCCCCGGGCGCAGCGACAAGTCGCTGGCAGAGCACACGGGAATCCTGGATGCGTTGCGGGAGGGTGACGCCGACGGCGCGGAGGCCGCGCTTCGGACGCATATGAAGAGTCTCCGCGAGGCGATCAGGAAGGCCTGGAATCTGGTGGGGGTGTAGAGCTGCAACCCGGGCGCGAATGCGTCAGGCGAGGCGCTGAACACACGTCGGCACTTGCTGCGCCACGGCATTTAAGGAGAGTTCGAAGTGACCGGGGTGCTGCTGGCGGACGCGTGCCGCGGCGCACTCGACCGGCCAGTTGCCGTGCCGCCGATCGGTCATGAGCCAGAGCGCGGGTCGATGAGATCACGCATGCTGTCGCCCACCATGTTGAACCCCAGCACTGCCAGGAAGATGCCGAGGCCCGGAAAGGTTGGCAACCACCAGGCATCGAGGATGTAAGACCTGGATTCAGTGATCATGGCGCCCCACTCGGGCGAAGGGGGCGCTGCGCCCAGCCCGATGAAACTGAGCGACGCGGTTGCGAGGATCGCCTGGCCCATGTCGAGACTGGCCTTCACGAAGACGGGCGTCATCGTATTCGGCAGGATGTGTCGAAACATCAGCCGGAGCTGGGTCGCGCCCAAGGCTCGAGCCGATGTGACGTACGCTTGACCGCGCAGGGAAACGACCTTGTTGCGGACCAGCCTTCCGTACTGCGCCCACCACACCATAGCCAGGCCGATGATGGCATTCTCTAGGCTTCGACCGAGCAACGCGGCGATGCCCATCGCAAGGATGAGGTATGGGAACGCGAGGAACACGTCCACTACTCGCATCATCACCCGGTCGACCGAGCCGCCATATAGTCCCGACACGGCGCCGAAGAGCGTGCCGAAGAGTCCTGCCGAGACCACTACCCGGAGACTGGCCCAGATCGATACTCGTGCTCCGTATACGACCCGGCTGTAGGTATCCCGTCCCAGATGGTCGGTGCCGAACAGGTGTTCGGTCGATGGCGGCTGAAGTCTTTCCAGAGGGGAGATCTGGACGGGCGAGTGGGTAGCGAACAGCGACGGGAGCAGCGCGACGAGCGCGAGGAACAGCAGGATCATCAGGCCCGGGCCGCCGCCGCGCACGAATCTGATACCGCGACGGAGTTGCCAGCGGAAGCCCTGAAGGCCGTTCCTCGAACCGGCCCAGGAGCTGTCGCTAGTCATACTGCACCGTCGGGTCGAGCCACGCCAGCGATATGTCGGTCAGGAGGTTGATCAGCGCGTAGAAGAGCGTCATCGTCATGACGAACGCCGTGATCGCGAAGTAGTCGTTACGCAGCATCGCCTTGACGGCGTAGTCGCCAACGCCGGGCCACGAGAAGATCGACTCGGTGATGACGGCGCCGGCCAGCAGGTGACCGAAGCGCAGACCGATGACGGTGACAATCGGGATGGCGGCCGTTCGGAGAACGTGGCGATACAGGACGGTCCGCTCCGTGAGACCCTTCGAACGCGCCGTATCGACGTACGGCTCTCTCATCACGTCGAGCATCGAGGAGCGCGTCATCCTCATGATCGTCGCCAGCGTGAGGCCGCTGAGAGACACGACCGGAAGGACGAGGTGCCTTGCCACGTCGAGCATGGCTCGCCAGTTGCCACTGACGATGGAGTCGAGCACCAGGAAGCCGGTCACCGTTTCGATATCGGCAGCGGTACCGAGACGACCGCCGGCGGGCAGCCAGCCGAGCCGACCGTAGAAGATCAGTTGCAGCATCAGGGCCACCCAGAAGATGGGTAACGCGGCCGCCGAGATGGCGATCCCCCGCAAGAGCCCGTCGACCCAGGTTCGGGCGTGACGCGCGGAGGCCACGCCAAGTGGAACGCCCACCAGGATGCTCAGCAACATGCTCAGGAAGGCTAGTTCGATGGTGTTCGGATAGCGTTCCAGGAGATCGGTCATCACTGGACGGTCGGTGACTATGGATCGACCGAAGTCGCCGCGGACCAGCCGCCCCAAGTACTCGACGAAGCGGACGAGCGTGGGCTCGTCCAGCCCCAGCTCCTCGCGCATGGCGTCGATCATCTCCTGGTTCGCGCCCACACCCAGAGCGGCTACGGCTGGGTCGGTAGGGAGCGCGTTCGCCATGAAGAACACCACCACGGCAACACCGAAGATGATGAACACCGTGAAGAACAGGCGCCTCAGGACGTAGGTGAGCACGCGCTCCCGATCCTCTCGTCTAGGTCTTCAGAAGTCGCTCAGGGCGGCCATCAGGGTGCCCTGTGCAGCTCGTAGAAGTGGATCAGTTCCGCCGTCATCGGTCTGTGGACGTAGCCGGCCACGTCCTCACGCATAGGCACGAACGCCTGCATCCGGCCAGCGAAGATGTCCGGAGCGTCCCGTACCACGATCTCGGCGGCCTGGCGCATCAGCTCGATGGCCTCCTCCTCGTTCGCCGACACCATGGCCTCGTCGATCAACCGGTCGACCTCCGGATTGCTGTAGTTCATGTAGTTATTGCCCTGGCCGTGCATCGAGTCGGAGTGATAGAGGAAGAGAAAGAGCTCCCTAGGGTCTCCGTAACGCGTCTTGATGTTGAAGATCATCAGCTCCTTGCGGAGCGCCGGGTCGCCGGTATTGCTGTAGTCGACGACCGTCTTTCGGATGGCTGGCCACTCGGCCGTCTGGATCTCGGCGTTCACGCCGGCGCTGGCCAGGAGGGCCTGGATCGCTTCTGCCAGAACCTTCTTGGTCGGGTCAGGTTGGTGTGTCCAGATCCGCAACTGAAGGCCCTGTCCGTTAGGGTAACCAGCCTCCGCCAGCAGTTCCAGCGCCTTCTCGGGGTCGTAGCTGTAGGGGTTAGGGACCGCTTCGCCACCCAGCAGCTCCGGAACGAGCGGGCCTGGCGAAGGAGCGGCCATGCCGTCCATCAGGTCGGCGAAGACCTGGCCATCCCAGAGGTAGTTGAGGGCCTGGCGAACCCGCACATCCTCGGTCGAGCCACCCATCACCTGGATGCGGGCGAATATCTGATCGAGTGTTGGCCCACCCTCGACCTTGATGCCGTCCGTATCCCGGTAGATGTCGATATAGGTGGGCTCGTAGAGGAGCGAGATGTCGAGGTCGCCGCGCTCGAGCATCAACCTCTGGGTGGCCGCCTCCGGCACCGTAAGCAGCTCGATGGTCGCGAAGTGGGGGCCTTCCCAGCCGCGCCAGTAATCGGGGTTGGCCTCGAGCACGATCCTCTCGCCTCGTTCTCGCTCGGCAAGCACGTAAGGACCGGTACCGGCGCTGTTCTCTTCCAGCCAGTCGCGCCCCCCGTTCTCTTCATCGTGCTCCTCTACGGCCGTCGGACTGACCATCCAGGCAAGCCAGAGGCTGCGGAGGAAGGGGGCGAACGGCTCACCGAGGGTGACGCGCAGCGTGAGCGGGTCGATGGCCTCGATGGTGTCGACATGCTGAAGCGACAGGTAGGCGCCCGAGCGCTGCAGCTCTATGAGCCTCTCGAGCGAGAACTTGGCGCTCTCCGCATCGAAGGGCGTGCCGTCGGTGAACGTGACGTCGGGCCGCAGGTGGAAGGTGTAGGTAAGGGCGTCTTCGGAAACCTCCCACGACTCGGCGAGCACGCCCTCGAGTCTCAGATCGGGAGTCAGGTCGACGAGCGGCTCGTAGACGTTCCTCAACTGAACGACGGTGGAGAAGTCGCTGGCTACGTGTGGGTCCCAGATGTCCGCTTCGGTTCGCACCCCGACTCGAAGCGCGCCCTCGGGCTCCGCCATCGCGCCGCCTGAGAACAGCGCGCCCACGAACGCGAGCAAGGTCAGCGTGAATCCGACAAGCCTCTTCATCGTTATCCTCCAGTTGGCGAGTGGCTTCAGTCCAAGATCACTTCGAAAGGCTGGTAGTTAGAACCGTCTTGCGCAGTTCGGAAACAACCTCGGCGAGCGGCATGACATCGGCGAACTTCATGTCCATGTCGATGAGGCTGACAGCGTGGGAGAGGCTCGACCTGTCGGCGCAGCACTCCTCGGGCACGATGACCCTGAGGTTGCAGGAGAAGGCGTCGGTGACAGCGGCCCGCACGCAGCCGCTTGTCGAGACCCCGCCAACTATCAGCGTGTCCACGCCCAGGTACGCCAGTTGGCTCCGTAAAGGCGTCTCGAAGAATGCGCTGGGCTTCGATTTCCGGATCACATACTCGCCATCGCGCGGTTCGATCGACTCCGGCCACTCGTCCGCCTCCGGATCGACGAGCCAGAGCGGATCCTCGGTGTGACCCCACTTGAGCGCGGTCACACCCCTCTCCACTTCGGTTCGCCTCGAGTCGCGCCTGGAGAAGAAGATCGGAAGCCGCAGCTCCCGCGAAACGCCCAGAAGCTCCCGGTACGCTTCCAGGGCCTGCTCGGCTCTATCGCCGTAGGCGTTCGGGTACTTGGGATCGACGAACAGCTTCGTCATGTCGACCACGAGAAGGGCTGGTTTCGAGCCGAATCCCATCCTCCGACCGAAGCCCCCCTTCTCGAACGCGGCGATGTCGTCTTCGCTGAGGACGGATGCCCACCTGCGTATCTCCACTGCGCCTTCTCCTCCCCTCAGGCCTTGGCGGAAGAAGTCATCTCTTCGACTCGGGTCCTGAACGCATCGTCGGAAAGGCTTCCGCCCTGCCGCTCGGCCTGGCTCCTGGTCCAGTCGACCAGCTCTTCGATATCGAGCGCCTCCGGGTCGACCCCGAACTCACGCAGCTTCATCGTCACCGCGTACTTCCCACTGAGGCGACCGAGGGGGAAGCGCCGCTGGTTCCCGACGAGCTCCGGGGGGAAAGGCTCGTATACGGCCGGGTCGGCGAGGACGCCCCTGATGTGGTTGTCCAGTTGGTGAGCGAAGGCGTTTTCACCTACCACCGGCTTCGATTTTGCCAATGGCACCTGCGCCATCCTCTCCACCTGCCGGGCCAGTTCGGTCAGCCGGCCGAGGTGGATTCCGGTGTCGAAGTCGTAGATGTGCTCGAGCGTCATCGCCACCTCATCGAGCGAGACGTTGCCCGAACGCTCGCCCAGGCCGTTTACCACGCAGTCGACCCAGTGCGCTCCGGCCTCGACGGACGCGCAGACATTCGCCATCGCCAGGCCGAAGTCGTTGTGGACATGAACGCCAACAGGGACATCAACCGCCCCGACGACCGCCTCGACCATCGCTCTGAAACCCGTGGGGCCGCAGGCGCCCATCGAGTCGGTCACACGTAGTCGATCGACGCCGGCCTCCTCCAGTGTCCGTACGACCTCTATGAGGAAGTCCGGGTCGGCACGGGTGGCGTCGGTGGGAGAGAAGGAGACGAAGGCTCCCTGCTCCTTGGCGTAGCGCACGGCTTCCGAAATCGTTTGCAACACTTCTGCGCGGGTGGTGCGGAGGACGCGCTCGAGCCGGATGTCCGAGATGCCGAACTGCATGCTCACGATATCCACGCCGCACTCCAGTCCGGCTTCGACGTGGTGGCGCCAATTGGGTACGTGGATCATCGAGATGCTTTCGATCTTTGCCCGGAACCCCTCGGCGACGAACGTCTTGACGATCTGCTTGTCCTCTTCGGACACTCCGGGGTACCCCACCTGGATCTGCTTGATTCCGATGTCGTCGAGGCGGTGAGCGAGCTCTATCTTCTTCTCCAGGGAGAAGGCGGCTCCCGCGGATTGTTCTCCCTCGCGAAGGGTGCAGTCGCAAAGGAAGACGTCACGCGCCGCGACCCTCTGCCGCACCTCGGGCAGGGAATTCCAGGGACTGAGGGGAAGGCTCATACAGCGTCCTTTCCGCCGTCTGATCCGGCGCTAGTTCTCTGCCAGGCGGCGATGATCTCAGCGGAGGTTGTCAGTTCGTGGCGAGCAGCCTGAACTCGGAGCGAGGCCTCGTGAAGCTCCTTGTTGGTCGTCGCCACAAGGTCCACGGGCAGGACCGCGTAGTAGTCGTGGAAGGTCGCGTCGCGGCCGGTCGACTCGACACATCCCTGAGTCGTGGTTCCCGTGAGGATCACCGTTTCCACGCCCGATTCCTTCAGTAGCCGGTCCAGTTCGGTGCGGGTGAAAGCGCTGCTCCGCCACTTCCTGACAACGGTGTCGCCACTCCGAGGCTTGACCATATCTACGAAGTCGTGACCCCAGGTGCCGAGAATGGTGTACTGCCCGTCCTTGCCGTCACGGGTCTTCAGACGCAGCCAGGCCGGGGAGTCGCTCTTGCCTTCGGGGAGGGTCGTCTGCTGGATGTAGACCAGGGGGACGCCGATTTTGCGGGCACGTTCGAGGAACTCGGCCAGAGGAGCGAGCATCGCCCGTATCGACTCGAGGTTCTTCCCTGCCTTGTCGAACGCCCCGCCAGGAGAGCAGAAGTCGTTCTGCACGTCGATGATCAGCACCGCGGTCCTCGAGGGAGCGACGATCTCGTCGAGCCGGTCGAGGACTTCGTGGTGGAAGATCCGCTTCATCTATGCCGCTTCCCGCGACCCGCTCCAGTCGGACGCGCGGTAACCGAGATCCGCGGAAACGGCAGCTCCGCAGGCGATCGCTCGGCCCAGGACCGCCTCCATCTGGGTGGGAGTCCAGCGGCTGCTGGGACCCGAAACGCTTATTACCGCGATGGCCGAACCATTCCCATCAAGAACCGGCACCGACAGGCCCGACACGCGCATGATCGTCTGCCCCACCGTCATCGCGGCTCCACGGCGCCGGATCTCCTCGAGTTCGATGAAGTACTGAGCCGGGTCGATAGTCGTCTGGGGCGTTACCTTCGTCAGACCACAGATGTCGACGATGCGCCGAGCTTCTTCGAGCGGCATGAAGGCGAGGAACACGCGACCTGTCGAACCCAAGGTCAATCTCTTTCGGTCTCCCACGCGCAGGCTGCGCCTGAGCTCCTGGTTGCTCTCGACCGAATGCACGCACACACGATCGAGGCCCTCTCGCAGGTAGAGCCCGACCGTCTCGCCAGTCAAGTCGCGAAGCTCCTCCATGTGCCGCTGTGACCTTGCTACCAGCTCGGCCTGGAAGGTGTTGCGCGAGACGAGCGTCAGCGATTGAGGTCCCACCCTGTACTTGCCGGACTGCTCGTCGCGCTCCACGAATCGGCGTCGAGCCAGGGTGGCGAGAAAACGGGCCACGCTGGCCTTGTTGACGTCGAGCCGCCTGCTGACCTCGTTCACCCCCAACGGTTCGGGGCTGGATGCGATCTCCAGGAGTACGTCGAGTCCGCGCTCAAGGGTTTGGATGCTCTGCATGTGTTTCTCCTAGAGAAACTCTTGTTGCTTAACGTGGAACAAGTTTAAGCAGGGCGGCATGACCTGTCAAGGTTCACCGGCCTTCAGTCGAGGCCCAGCGTCCGTTTGGCCCAGGCAACGCTGGGGGCGTCGATCATCTCCCCGTCCAGGTTGGCGACTCCCGATCCGCTATCAAGCGCTTTCCGATGCGCTTCCAAAGTGCGCCGGGCAAGCTCCATCTCCTCCTCGTTCGGTGCGAAGGCGTTCTGGACGAGCGGGACCTGACCCGGGTGGATGACGAGCTTGCCGGTGAAGCCAAGTTCTCGAGCATGAGCGCTGTCCTTCGCCAAGCCTTCGAGATCGTCGATCGGTGGAAAGATGCCGTCCAGCGGTGGTTGCAGCCCGGCGGCCAGGCTAGCGATCGCCAGCCGCGCCCGCGCCTGCTCGAGGAGCGGCTGATCGGCCCGCCAACGGAGTCCGAACTCGGCCAGGAGGTCGAGCGAACCCAGGGCGAACCTCTCCAACGCCGGGTGCGACCGGGCAAGCGAGCTCAGCCGTTCGAGGCCCGCTGCGCTTTCGATGGTGGCGACAAGGGGGAGGCCCAGGGCGCCAGGCGCGGCGAGGTGCTCCTCGGCGTCGACTTTCGGGAGCATGAGACCGTCGACTGGGACGCCTCCCTCGATGATGGCGCGGACGGCAGCCAGGTCGGCTTCACGCTCCGACCCGCCGGCGGCATTGATCCTGATGATGGCGCGGCACGAAGACCCCGAGCGGAGCAGATGGGCGCTCACCTCACGAGCGGTGGCACGCTCCTCGTCTGGCACCCCGTCCTCCCAATCCACCACGACGACGTCGGCCCTGCTGCCCAACGCCTTCTGCAGCTTGCGGCGGTCGTTACCGGGAACGAACAACCAGGCGCTCACCTGGAGGCCCGGCCGCCACTTCCCGCTGGCGCACCTTCCAGCAGGTGCGCCAGGAGAAGCTCCCCGGAGCGATGCACGTGCAGCCTGAGCAGCGCCTCGACCCGCTCCACGTTCCCCTGCTCGATCACCTCGATCAGAGCCAGGTGCTCGGCGACCGACTGCTTGATCTGGCCCGGAACCTTCAGCGGCGTGAAGGGCGGTTGCCCCAGCCACAGGCCATCGATCATCCGCACCAACCGCTCCATTCCACTCGCCCGGTAGAGGAGGAAGTGGAACTCGCGGTTGGCGCGCACGTAGCTGTCGCCGTCCCCCGTCTCGCCGGCGGCCGTCAGAGAGCCGGTGAGGCGCCGCAACTCCTTCACTGTTTCCTGCTCCAGCCTTGCTACCGCCCGGGCCGCGGCGTACGGCTCGAGCAGCTCGCGAAGCGCGAAGATCTCCCGAACCTCTTCCGGGCCGAACGACCTGACGAAATAGCTGCCCCGCCCCTTCGACTCCACCAGCCCATCGACCTCGAGCCTCCTCAACGCGTCCCTAACCGGTATGCGGCTCGTCCCCAGGAGGCTCGCCAGCTCCTCCTGAACCAGCCGAGCGCCTTCCGCCAGAGCGCCGTCGAGGATCGCGCGGCGCAACACCCGGTAAGCCTGCTCCTCCAGAGTTTCCTTGTTGACCGATGGCAGCGTCCGGCCTAGGGACATCTTCACTTCCCGTTCCCCTCTGTATACAGTTGACAGTATATGCGGGGCTTTCTAAGATGGCAATCCGACGACGACCTCGCCATTACAGCAGTTCGCCGGGTTCGTCGCTTGACGATCGGACCATAGGCAGGCCCTGCGACGAACGGGAGACGAACGACGATGGTGAAGAGCGGCAGCGTCGAAGACCAGGAACTCCACGCCGAGTTGCGGAGCGCGGTCAGGAAGTTGTGCCAGCGCTTCCCGTCGAGCTACTGGCGCGAGCTCGATGCCCGCAACGGGTATCCCGAGGAGTTCCTGGAGGCGATGACCGATGCCGGGTACTTGAGCGCCCTGATACCTGAGCAGTACGGGGGCTCGGGCCTCGGGATTACGGAAGCTTCGATAATCCTCGAAGAGGTGAACCGGTCGGGCGGAAACGCCGGCGTATGCCACGCGCAGATGTACATCATGGGGACCCTCCTTCGTCACGGATCGGAGGAGCAGAAGCGCCGCTATCTGCCGGAGATCGCCGCCGGAAGGCTGCGGCTGCAGGCGTTCGGGGTGACGGAGCCCGATGCGGGTTCCGACACCACGCGGATCAGAACGCAGGCGGTGAAGCGCGGCGACGTATACCTGGTCAACGGGCAGAAGATCTGGACGTCACGGGTGGAACACTCCGACCTGATGCTCCTGTTGGCGCGCACGAGCCCGGTTGCCCAGGGCGGCAAGAGGACAGACGGCCTTTCGATCCTGCTGGTCGACCTGCGTAGCGCGATCGGCCGCGGAATCACCATCGAACCGATCGACACGATGATCAACCATCATACGGCCGAAGTTTTCATCGAGAACCTCGAGGTGCCTATCGAGAACCTGGTCGGGGTGGAAGGCGGCGGCTTTCGCTATCTGATCGATGGGCTGAACGCCGAGCGCATCTTGATAGCGGCCGAGTCGATCGGGGACGGCGACTGGTTCATCGAGCGGTCGGTCGATTACTCGAACAACAGGCAGGTTTTCGGCCGGCCGATCGGCGCGAACCAGGGGATCCAGTTCCCCATCGCCCGCGCCTACGCCCACCTCAGGGCCGCCGACTTGATGCGCTATCAGGCCGCGCGGCGCTTCGACGAAGGCGAGCCCTGCGGAGGGGAAGCGAACATGGCCAAGATGCTGGCCGCCGACGCCGCCTGGGAAGCCGCCAACGCTGCGATGCAGACCCATGGGGGTTTCGGCTTCGCGCGCGAGTACGACGTGGAGCGGAAGTTCCGGGAGACCAGACTGTATCAAGTGGCGCCCATCTCGACGAACCTGGTCCTGTCTTACATCGGGCAGCACATCCTGGGAATGCCCCGCTCGTACTGATGCCTCCACTCGACGGCACACTCGTAGTCTCGCTCGAACAGGCCGTCGCCGCTCCGTTCGCCACCCGCCAACTCGCCGACCTCGGCGCAAGGGTCGTCAAGATCGAGAGGCCCGGCGGCGGCGATTTCGCCCGCCATTACGACACGACGGTCGACGGCAGTTCCAGCTACTTCGTCTGGACGAACCGTTCCAAACAGTCGATCACCCTCGATCTGAAGAATCCCGATGGAGCCGTCGTCCTCTCTCGCCTGCTCGACAAAGCGGACGTCTTCATCTACAACCTGGCGCCGGGCGCCGTAGACCGCCTCGGGCTGTCCGACATCCGCTCCCGCCTGCCCCGGCTGATCACCTGCTCGATAACCGGTTACGGTCCGGATGGGCCGCTCCACGACAGGAAAGCGTACGACCTCCTGATTCAGGCCGAAGCGGGTCTCATGTCGATCACGGGCACCGACGAGTCCCCGTCCCGAGTGGGTGTCTCCGTGGCGGACATAGCCGCCGGCATGTACGCCTTCAGTGGGATACTCACTGCGCTTCTGCACAGGCACCAGACCGGTGAGGGCGTTCACATCGAGGTTTCGCTGCTCGACTCGCTGGCGGAGTGGGTCAGCCAACCGGCCTACTTCGCCCACTACGGCGGAGATGCTCCTCCACGCTCCGGCCCCTACCACGCCACCATCGCCCCCTACGGTCCGGTGCTGACCGGGGAGGGTGACACGCTGCTGATCGGATTGCAGAACGAGCGCGAGTGGAGCAGTTTCTGCCGGCTGGTGCTGGAACTGCCCGAACTCGAGACGGACGAGAGGTTCGACTCCAACCCGAAGCGGGTAGCGAACCGGCTTGCCCTTCAGGAGGAGATGAACCGGTCGTTCGGTGCTCTGAGCACGGATGCGGCCACGGGCCTGCTGCGAGAGGCCGGAATCGCCTTCGGACGGATGAGGGGCGTGGAGGAACTCGTCGAGCACCCACAGTTGCGGGCACGGGGCCGGTGGCAGCCTCTGCCGACGGCGGGTGGGAAGGAGATCGAGGCTCTCCTTCCACCCGTCACATCGGACGCTTGGGATCACGTGATGGGACCGGTGCCCTCACTGGGGGAGCACACCGAGACGATCCTCGAGGAGCTCGGCTACCAACGAGAAGCACTAGCGAGGCTGCGTGATGCGAAGGCGATCTGAGCAGGAAAGGCGGACGAAGTGGGCGTGAAGGAAGGCTGGAAGGGCCGGTTCTACGAGGACTTCGAGGTCGGTGATGTCTATGAACATCCCCTTGGCAGGACGATCTCCGAGGCGGACAACACCTGGATGACGCTTCTGACCGTCAACAGCAATCCGATCCACTTCGACCACGAGTACGCGTCCCACACAGAGTTCGGCCGGCCGCTGGTGAACTCTCTGCTCACCCTCGCGGTCGTCACCGGTCTCTCCGTGAGCGACATCTCGCAGAACGCGGTGAACCTGGGCTGGGACGAAGTCAGGTTGCCCCAGCCCGTCTTTCATGGCGACACGATCTACGCCCGTAGCGAGGTGCTGAGCAAGCGGTTGTCGAAGTCGCGGCCGAGCATGGGCATCGTCTCGTTCCGTACTACCGGCCTGAACCAGTACCGGTCGCCGATAATCCACTTCAGGAGGACGGCGCTGGTGTACCGGCGGAAGCAGGAGAAGGAAGCGTGAAGAAAGCACTTGACCTCGAGCAGGTCTTCCCTGAGGTCAACGAGATCACCGATCAGCGCCTGCGTAGTTCGGTGATGAAGGTCTGGCAAGAGCTTTGGAATGCCTCCGAGTGGAACGATTTTGCCGAGGTGCCCACCTCCCGGGAGATTCCCTACTCCCACGTTCCCCACAACCGAGCCGTCGTCAGGATGGCGATAGCGGTTGCGGACGTTTTCGAGGAAGTTCATGGAGTGAAGGTCGATCGCGACCTGCTGATCGCGGCAGCGCTCCTTCAGGATGCAAGCAAACTGGTGGAGATGCGGCCCGGCGCCGACGGCAAGGCCGAGGCCTCGAGGATCGGCAAGAGTTACCCGCACGCCTTCTGGGCAGCCCACGTGGCTCTTCAGCAGGGGGTGCGCGAGGACGTCGTTCACATCATCCTGACTCACTCGCCAGGCTCACCGAAGTTCCCCGAATCGCTGGAAGGAAAGATCCTCTACTACGTCGACCAGCTCGACGTCCTGGCCATCTACAAGGACCGCTGGAAGAAGCAGCTGATGATCAGCAAGTAGGCCGGCAGCTTGGACCAGATAATTCATCGACCGGCCCCCTGTCGGCCGAACCGGCCTCCTCCGACGGATCACGGCAGCCCCCTCGCAGCGGGGAGGCAGTACCTGTCGCGCGTCGGCCCGGTAGGGGCCCTAGTACTGAGCCTTCTTCAGACGAGGGCGATATTGTGCCACAGGCTGAGCGCAGCCAACGAAGCGGATCGCAGAAGGAGAAAAGCGTGGAATTGGGGCTGATCGGCCTTGCAGTGATGGGGCAGAACCTCGTACTCAACATGAACGACCACGGCTACCGGGTAGCGGTGTACAACCGCACAACCGAGAAGATGCGCGATTTCATGCGCGGACCAGCGGCGGACACCGAAGTGAGGGGCTTCGAAACCCTCGAGGAGCTGGTGGGAGCCTTGGACCGGCCACGCAAGGTGATGCTAATGCTGCGGGCCGGGCCAGTGGTCGATCAAGTGATATCGAGCCTGCTCCCGATGCTCGAATCGGGCGACATCATCATCGACGGCGGCAACTCCAACTACAAGGACACCAGGCGGCGAGGCGAAGAGCTCGAGGAGAAGGGAATCCGCTTCCTGGGCACCGGCGTATCCGGCGGTGAGGAGGGGGCCCGCAACGGACCATCGATCATGCCTGGCGGTCCGAAGGAGGCCTGGCACGAACTCGAGCCGATCTTCCAGGAAATCAGCGCCAAGGTGGACGGCCAGCCGTGCTGTGAGTGGATGGGCGAGGATGGCGCCGGCCACTTCGTGAAGATGGTCCACAACGGCATCGAGTACGGCGACATGCAGCTTATCGCCGAGGCGTACCACATGATGCGCGACGGGCTGAACCTGAGCGCGAAGGAGATGCACGAGAGCTTCGCGCGGTGGAACCAGGGACCGCTCGACTCATATCTGATCGAGATCACCCGCGACATCCTGGGCACTTACGATGACGAGGGCAAGTTGGTGCTCAACCGAATCGTGGATCGGGCCGGCCAGAAGGGCACCGGCCGCTGGACCGCCGAGGAGGCGCTCGAACAGGGCGTGCCGCTGACTCTCGTCACCGAGGCGGTGTTCTCCCGTTCCCTTTCGGCGCTCAAGGAGGAGCGCGAGACAGCCGCGCAACACTTCAAGGGCCCAGGCGCGAGCTTCGATGGCGACCGTGTTGAGTTTCTAGACGATTTGGAGGCGGCCCTCTACGCCTCGAAGATCGTCTCCTACGCACAGGGTTACATGCTGATGGCCACAGCCAAGGAGACCTACGAGTGGAGCCTGGACCTGGGCGCGACCGCCGCAATCTGGCGGGGTGGCTGCATCATCCGCTCGCGGTTCTTGAACGACATCGAGGCCGCTTACAGGCGGGATCCGAACCTGACCAACCTGCTGCTCGACCCATTCTTCCGTGAGGCCGTGGAGAACGCTCAGGCTTCCTGGCGACGGGTGGTGTCCCAAGCTGTGGCGTTAGGCATCGCGGTACCGGCGATGTCGGCGGCATTGGCCTTCTACGACGGCTACCGCACAGCCGACGGCCCGGCCAACCTGATCCAGGCGCAGCGAGACTACTTCGGCGCCCACACCTATGAGCGGGTGGATAAGCCACGCGGGGAAAAGTTCCACACGAACTGGACGGGGCGTGGGGGCGAGGTGGCTTCGGGATCTTACGAGGCGTAGGCGAAGGGTTTACCTGCTTTCGCCCGCTACCCCCCGAACAGGCTCGACCTGTAGACAGAGCTTTCTCGCGCGGCTACGCTCTGCCCAAAGTATGGATGACCAGTGGAAGCACCAGCAGGTCATCGAGGACCTAACGGCTGTAACGCGTTCCTGGGATGCGCAAACCGACTCTCGTATCGAGAAGCAGTGCAATTGCCCGCTTCGAAGGCATCAGGGGACTGACCCGCCGAACACCAGTTATGGCGCTAACGGGGAACTGTTCCCTCCCCTTACCTACTTAACCTCAATGACCACCGTCGCCCAGTAGTCGAGCCCCGGCAAGGCGATCGCCGACCCTCGCTCGCCCTTCGAGATCGCCAGCTCGCGAGCGGCTTCCCCATCGTCGGGCGACGACCACACGACCTTCTCGAGATCGAAGTGGTTGGAAAGCAGGAGCGTGAGGTCCTCGAGCCGTCGGGGCCGCTCCTTTGGAACGTTCCAGAGCGAATTCTCGGCCCCAGCCAGGTTTACAAGGTTGATTACAAACTGGCTACCTCGCTGCCTGACGTTCAGCCAGATCGCGCCCGACTCGGGCCCGACGCTGAACGGTGCGCCTTCGAGGGCAATCTCCTCGTTCACTCCGGAGGCGAAAGAACCAGCCACGTTCTGCAGAGAGTCAGCGAAGAGGTAGTGGTGGCAGGCGGCGGTATGGTCGTAGTAGCGGCGCATGATCCGGCTGAACTCCGGTCGCATTCGCCCATGGTTGGCGTAGTAGGGATCGCGCAGAACCCCTGTCCCCTCGCCCAACAACAGATGGAATCCTCCCGCACTGGCGATCACAGCCGTCGTCAGCAGGGCAGAATGTTCGGCCCCCTCGCACTCCTCCCTGAACGGTTCGAGGTAGGCCGCCAGGATCACCTGCTTATTCGAGAGGTAGCGAGCGCGCGTCACCAGTTCCACCAGGTCTCTGTAGCGCTCGTGGGACGGCCACACCTCGATGTACACCGCGGCCTGGTCGCTGCCGGCCACTCGCTCGATCGGCCAATTGTTGACTGCATTGAAGATAACGGCAGCACCTTCCCGAAGGGTACCGACCCTCTGGGCAGCCTCGTCGATCAAGCCGGGGAAGTGCTCGGCCAGGTCCACCGCCTCCCCCTTGGCGTCGTAGCTCCACTTCGGGAAGCCGTACTGGTCCATGTGGATGCCGTCGAAGCCGGCACCCGTCAAGGCGCTCTCGAACTCGCGGAGGATGTGTTCACGCCACGGTGCATCGGGCCGGATGTCGGTGATGTAGAAGAGGTCGATCAGCGAGAGCCTATCCCCTTTCGCATCACGTAACACCCACTCCGGATGCTGGTCGACGAACTCCGGCTCCGGCCCATAGACGGCACCGTAGGCGATTGCAGCCATCCCCGCCGCATGGCAGGCGTCGACACGAGCACGAACAGTCGTTAGCGAGAGACTGCGTCCCATAGCGTCTACGAACTCGTCCTGAGGCGGCAGGAAGCGGTAGTGTCGGTACACCCAGTCGTAGAACTGCACGACGTTGACATGGAACTTGGACAGCTCCCGAACCCGCTCGACCCCAGATTCCCCAGGGGCGAACTCGCTGAGGAAACCGTAGCGGGGAGCAACGCGCCAGTGACTGGCAACGAGGACGGCGGTACGCGCGACGGCGGACGAGTCGCGGAAATCGAGTCGCAGCATCGCCTCGTAGCCGCGCCCGTCGATCGCGGGCGACCTTAACTGGATTTCCAAGCAGCTCCGCCCGGGTTCTAAGCCGACTCCTCGGCTTTCGCTTGCCACGACCCGGGAAAGGTCGCGCAACTCAGCGGAGAGGCGGCAGCTTACCTTTTGCCCGTTGTTCTCCACTTCCAAACGAAGCGTCACTGGTTCGCCAGGTTTGGTCATGGCTGAATCTGGATAGGCGTCGATAACAGTGATGGTCACGGGACCTCCAGAGCCTTGACCAAGGTGAGGTAAGTGGCGTGCGACCAGAGCAAGGGACAGGCGCTTCTGCCCCAGCGCTCCTCCCACTTCGGAAGGTATGCAGGGTCGTTGAGGAAGCGCGAGGTCTGCTCGGGCAGGTGGCCTTCGGGTGTTGCCTGCGATTCGATCCAGACAAGCAGCCTCTCGGCTTCGGTTCGGTCGCCCACCGCCAGATGGTCGTGGGCGAGCGCGGCACTGAGGATTATCCAGCTGCCGCCGCCGTAGTAGGTGTCACGCGCATACCGGTGCACGCCCCCCTCCGGATCGAGCAGGTCGGCACGGACCTTCCGGGCGGTTGCGCGGGAGATCGGGTGATCGGCGGTCAGGACGCCGTAGGGGACGGTAAGCCAGAGGAGGTTTCCGTCCACCTCCTCGCCGCCAACGTGCTTGCTGAAGTGTCCGTTCTGTACGCCGTGCGTCAGAAGATACGCCCGAACCGCGCTTGCGGCGCCCTCGTACTGCGGTTCGCCCAGGATCTTGGCAGCCCCGAGCAGGCCTGCGTAGACGGCTCCGAGCGTCGCCGAGTGTAACTCTTCAGCATTCTCTTCCCAGCAGTCGAAGTTGGGCCGTGCCCATAGCGCCAGCAGGTAGTCGGCCACCACTCGGGTGGCGGAACGTTGTGAATCGCTCGCCTCCAGGCCATGCCGGGACAGGTGCCGCTCGAGGGCCCACAGCCAGGTGGCCAGACCATCGAGCTGGAAATTGGGCCACTCGCTGCTGCCTGGACTACCGTCGGCGCGGTAGCGGGTGTGGAGCAAGTGTCCCGGCTGGAATTCGCCGTCGGCCGAGACTTGGCCTGCCAACGAGGCCTGGGCAGCGATAGTTTTCACGGTCCAGTTGTGGAAAGCCCCGGCGCTGTCGGAGTGACCCCAAAGGTCCATGGCCTCTGCGATGAACGCACCGTCACGAAACCAGCTGTAACGGTAGGTGGGGAAAGTAGGACAGGCGAGGTAGGCGCCCTCGGCCGACTGGCCCTCCCTTATGACAGCGAGGCTGGCAGCGACGAGGGGCGAGGTGGTTGCTGGTATTGACATTGTCCTCCGTGACAATCCGGCGGTGTAGCGACTAGCCCTTGATGCCGCCGGTGCTTATCCCCTTTACGAACACGTTCTGGAAAGCGACGAATACGATCACCACCGGAACGATGGCGATGAGCGAGGCAGCGAAGACGAGGCCCCACTGAGTGCCGTGCTGCGCC
The DNA here is from genome assembly GCA_036381595.1 of Trueperaceae bacterium. Taxonomy (NCBI): domain Bacteria; kingdom Thermotogati; phylum Deinococcota; class Deinococci; order Trueperales; family Trueperaceae; species Trueperaceae bacterium. The sequence continues at coordinate 127,881 of DASVCN010000020.1, forward strand.
TGGAAGAGCCTTAGCGCGATGGGCAGGGTGCGGAGGCCCGAATCGTTGATGATCGTCAGGGCCCAAGTGAACTCGTCCCAGGAGGCCAGGAAGGCGAATATGGCAGCGGTCCCTAGCCCGGGGCCGGCAAGCGGCACGGCGATGCGCGCGAAAGCGGTAAAGCGGTTGGCGCCGTCGATGTAGGAAGCCTCGAGCAGTTCGTTCGGAATGGCCTCGAAGAATCCGCGGAGGAAGAAGGTCTGGAACGGTATCGAACCGACCACATAGAAGACGATCAGTCCCAGATGCGTATTGAGCAGACCCATCGTGCGGGCCTCGAGGAACTGGGGGATGATCATCAGCATGGCCGGAATCATCATGGCGATCAAGTACATGTAGAAGAGCAGGTCCTTGCCCGGGAAGCGCATGCGGGCGAAGGCGTACGCCTGAGTGGCGGCGATGGCGACGGTGAAGAAGGTCGTGATTATGGCGACTTTGAGGCTGTTGAGGAAGTAGCGCTTGAAGTTGTTGCTGCCCCAGGCGTCGACGAAGTTCTGGGCCGTTGGCCGATCAGGGAAGAAGTCGGCAGTGAAGACGAAAGCGTTGGGTTTGAGTGCCGTCGATACCGTGTAGAGGAACGGAATCATCATCACCAGCGCCCCGATGATCAGGGCGGCGTAGATGAGGATCCGCTTGAGAAGGGCCCGACTGACCATCAGTAGCTGTAGGTCTGACGGATGAATCTGAACTGAATGACGCTTATCAGCAGGATCAGGCCGGCCAGCACCCAGGCGATCGCGCTGGCATATCCGAAGTCGAGGAAGTTGAACGCCTGGTTGTACATGTAGGAGAGGAACACCTCGGTCGAATGGAAGGGGCCGCCCCCGGTCATTATGTAGAACTGTATGAAGCTCTGGAACGCTCCGATGGTGAGCAGCACGAGGATGAAGAGCGTGGCCGGGGCCAGTAGCGGAATCGTTACGAAGCGAGCGACCTGAAAGCCGCTTGCCCCGTCTATGCGCGCGGCCTCGGTCAGTTCCTTGGGTACGCCTTGAAGCGCGGCAAGATAGATGATCATCACCCAGCCGACCCCCTTCCAGATACCCAACAGGGCGATGACGGGCAGGGCCGTGGCCGCGTCGTTAAGCCAGGCGGTATTGGGATCAACCCAGCCGAGTGATTCACCGAAGAACCGGTTGATAAGTCCTTCGGAATTGAACAGGAACATGAAGATAAGGGAGACGACCACCCAGGAACAGATCACCGGCAGGTAGTAGATCAGTCGCAGCACCACCTTGCCCCGTGTCGCCTTCGCCAGTAGGAGGGCGATTGCGAGGCCGAGGATCATCTGCCCTGGAATGCTGATCAACGCGTAGACGACCGTATTGCGCAGGGCAATCAAGTTCACCGGATCCTGGAAGACACGGGCGTAATTGGCGAGACCGATGAACTCGCTGGTACCGCGGATCCGCCATTCGTGGAGGCTCATCCAGAAGGCGTAGAGCAGGGGATATAGGGCGAATGTCCAGAACCAGATGAGCCCCGGGGCGAGGAAGAGGGCGGCGACGACGTATTCGCCCTTCCTCCACGGCGACACACGCGGGAAGATTCTGAAGCTGCTCCTCGCTACGGGTGCTGTTCTCACGCGGTTCATCTCATCGCTCCTGTTCGGGGGGTGCCCGGCGGTCGCCGGGGCACCCCGGTGAGCTACTTGAGTAGAGCGTCCACTTCGGCAGCGGCCCGATCGAACGCTTCCTGGGCGGATGCGTCGCCGGCCACCACGCGCTGGAAAGCCGTCTGGATAATTCCTTCTATCCTCGGCCACTCGGGGTGGGGCGTGCGCGGCTTAGCCGTCTGAAGCTGCTCGAGGTAGATGCCGTAGAAGGGGTGCTCCTGGATGTATGGATCCTGCAGCGCCTCCTTGATCACGGGGATCTGCCCGGTCGGAGCCATCGTCATCTGCGCCCACGGGCTAAGCAGGAACTGGGTGAACTTCCAGGCAGCCTCTTTGTCGTCGGAGTCGCTGAACATCACGATGTCCTCGCCGCCAACCACTGATATCGAGCCGCCATCGCCCGCCGGGAAGGGCGCATGAGCGAAGTTCATGTCGGGGTATTGGCTGGTGATGCTCGGGTAGGCCCACGGACCGTCCTGGGTGGCCACGTACTGACCGCTGCCCAGGCCCTCCCAGCTGCCCAGTCCCGAACCTGCGATAGTCGGGGCCAGGAAACCCTCGTCATAGAGCCCGACCAGCATCTCGACGGCCTCGACCGTGGCCGGGCTGTTGAGGTAGCCGGACGCGACGGTGATGTCCGGATCGGTCACCGCGCCGCCGTTGCTCCAGATCCAGGGTAGGAAGTACCAGGCGTAGGGACCCGGCAGCGAATAGCCGAAGACCTCCTCGGTAGGGTCGCTGGCCTCCTGAACGAATGTCACGAACTCGTCGAAGGTTGCCGGTGGCTCGTCGATGGCATCGCTGTTGTATAGGAAGACCTGGGTGTTGGTGTCGAGCGGCAGGCCGTAATAGTGGCCGTCCCAGAAGTTGGTCGCGAGGATTCCCGGGAACACCGAGCTCTGAAGTTGGGCGAATCCGTCGTATTCGTCGAGCTGCTCGAGCGCGCCCATGTCTGCGAACTCGGGCACCCAGATGATGTCCATCCGCACGAGGTCGGGCACTACGCCGCCAGCGAAGGCGGTGAGTAGTTTCTGCCTGAACTCTTGATAGGGGAACGCCGTGGCTTCGACTGTGATCCCCGGATTCTCGGCCTCGAAGCGGGGGATGACTTCTTCGAGCATCGTCTGCTCCTCGCCGGAGCCGGTGCTGTAAGTGTGCCAGAAGGTGATCGTCTGAGCCATGCCGACCGAGGCTGCGAGCATCGCAACGGTCAGAAGGGTCATGTGGAAAGGTTTCGGCATGTCTACTCCTCGTGAGGGCTAGATGTTGGTGACGTCGAGCTTGGGTCCCTGGTCGGGCTGCTGATCACCTCCCACGCTCATTGCGGCATTCGTTAGATAACGGCTTGCCGCCAGTCCGGCGGCGCCCCGGGCCCAGGCGTCGTCGCCCCAGGGGTCGACGACCAGGCTGACGCGCTCGCCCAGATCACCGAAGCTGAGTCGCTTGAGCTCGGCCTCGGCACTAGGCAAGAGAAAATCGGCTGCCCGCATCCCCTCGCCGCTCAGGACGATGAGACTGGGGGCCAGGATGTTGACGAGTGTGCTCATGGCGCGGCCCAGGGTCTTGCCGGCCTTGGCGTAGATCGACACTGCCTGCTCCTGCCCTTGGCGGGCCAGCTCGACAAGCTGATCGACCGGGGACCGTTCGGACAAGGTTGCACCAGCGAATCCGGGTATCCGCGCCTTGGCTTCCCGCACCAGCGCCTCGTCCGAGATGTAGGCCTCGAGCGTGCCCTTTCTGGCGTGGCCGGTTTCGGGCCCGTCGGGGTCGAGGAGTACGTGACCGATCTCGCCCGCGCCGCCGTTGGGACCGCGATAGAGCTCACCGTTGATAACGATTCCCAAGCCTACGCCGCGACCCAGCGTCAGCACGAAGAAGCTGTCGTGCTCGCGGCCGTGGCCGTACCAGGCCTCGGCGAGGGCCAGGGCATTCACGTCGTTCTCGACGAGTACCGGCACACCAAGGCGGGCCTCGAGGATCTCACCCAGGGCCACCTGGTTCCAGCCCAGCAGAGGCGAGTGGCGCACCGTCCCCTGATCGCAGTCGACTATGCCGGGGAGGTTCACGCCGAGAGCCCCGATCAATCTCTCCTCTTGCAGGTGCTCGAACGCCGCGACGATCTCATCTATTACCGTGTCGGGATCGGTCCTATCTAGTGCCGTGCTCTGCGCGCACTGGACCTCGGCGTTCAGATTGGTAAGGGCCAGCGTCAACGCAACATTGCTGACCTTTATCCCTGCGACGAACGCCTGGTCGTAGTTGACTTCGAGGAGGATCGCCTTTCGGCCCACCCCGTCTGAAGCTGCCTGCCTGGCCTCGTAGATCAGTCCGCGGTCGATGAGCTCGGCCGTGATGCTGGTGACCGCGGCCGGGCTCAAATGGAGGCGCGCAGCGATCTCCACCCGTGAGATCGGGCCCTCTAGGTGGACTATCTGCAGCACCGCGTTCTGGTTTAGAGAACGCAGCGCGTCTCGCGCTGTCGCGTTGGTTCGCCTGCCTGACAAGTTACCTCCATTGCTTGGGGACAGTTGCTCGCTTCGTGAAGGGAGTGCCATACACGCCCAAGAACTAGTTGGTTCATTTTGTGAATGAATTATTATAGTCCTGCGGCAACAATGTCAAGTTGCCATGTCCTCCACCGCTCGGGCGCCGTCTTCGGATGAACCTCGCGCGCCGAACAACGCTCGGGCTTTCCGCACTTTTCTCCAGGGTCGCCCCGACCGGCGGTCGTTACCGCGCCAAACGTTTTTCCAGGGCGTAACTGGCCGACGACATCGCGTACGAAAAAACCGCGTAGATGAGGGCGATGGCTATATAGACCTCCTTGTAGAGGCCCAACCAGTCCGGGTTGTTTACGATGACATTTCCCATCCCCAGGAGATCGGTCAGTCCGACGATCGATACGAGCGACGTTTCCTTGAATAGCTGGATGAACTGGCCGGTGTTGGCGGGAATGACCGCCTTCAAAGCCTGAGGCAGGACGATCAGCCGGAGCGTCTGGAAACCTGTCAGGCCCAGCGCACGGGCCGCCTCGGATTGGCCGATCGCGACCGACTGCAGGCCGCCCCGTACATTCTCGGCGACATAGGCGGCCTGGAACAGCGCGATCCCGATGATCGCCCGGGTGACCTTGGGTATCGGAAAGTCTGGTAGGAACAGCGGTACGAACAGCTGGGCGAGGAACAACACCACCAGGAGTGGCACTCCGCGCACCAGCTCGATATAACTCGCCGCGAGCATGGAGATGATCGGCAGTTTGGAAGTTCGGGCGACCGCCAGGACGACGCCGATGGGAAAAGAAGCGACGATCGCCACGATCGAGATGAGCAGGGTGAGCAGCAGGCCGCCCCAAAGGTTCGAGCTAACGCCGCCGCCGCCGAGGTTGGCGCCAAGCAGGTAGATGAAGCCGAAGAACACGACGGTCCAGAACACGGCGAGCAGTCGCTTCGACGGACGCGTGAACCAGGCGATGAGGTAGCCCACGAAGATCGCGCCCACCGCAGCCGCACCGAACGTCCTCACCAGCGGGTTGCCTTGAAGCACCAGCAGCGCGACGGCGGTAATTGCCAGGACGACGAAAAGCACCGGATTCGCTCGGCGGGCCCGCCCCCACTGGAAGCCGAGCACCAGCGAAAGAGCGGTGACTCCCACCCAGATGCGCCACATCTCGTCGATCGGATAGGGGCCCACCATCAGCAACCGGAAGTTCGCCGGTACGACCGACCAGTTTGCTTCTGTGAAAGCCCAGCGCAGTAGGCCGCGCAGTAGCGCGCCCAGCGCCACAGCCGTGGTCAACGTCAAGAGGCTGTTGGCTATCGACGAGAAGAGGTTCTCGCGTACCCAGCGAATGGCTGAGCTCGACCTGACTTCGGTCGGAACAGCGCTGTCCTGAACCCTCATTACCTGGTCCTTATCTGCACACGGCGGTTGAGGAGGTTCACTCCTGCGGCGATTACGAGTGTGAGCGCCAGGTAGGTGAGCATCACCATCAGCATCACCTGTACGCTATTCCCCGACTGACTGCCGATCGTCGCCGAAAGCCCGAAGAGATCGGGATAGCCGACTGCCACGGCGAGGCTCGAAGCTTTCGTCAGGTTCAGGTAGATGTTGCCCAGCGGCGGCACGATGACTCGCATCGCCTGCGGCAGGATGATGATGCGCAGCGTGGTGAGGTAGCCGAGGCCCAGGGCGCGGGCCGCCTCCCACTGCCCCTTGGGAACGGCGGTGATGCCGCCGCGAATGACCTCGGCGATGAAGCCCCCGAAGTAGAAGACCAGCGCGGCAAGCAGCGCGGCGAACTCGGGGCTCAGGCTCACTCCTCCGGTTACACGGAACGTGCCCACCACCGGCATGTCGAGCCGCACAGCCTTGCCGCTGCTGTAATATCCGACGGCTACGAGAGCCGCGCCAGCGGCGAGGGCAACGAATGGAGCGAACGTGCGTCGCCCGCTCCGTCTCTGCAACCGCCCCAGAAAGGACCCCAGCAACAGGGCCGCGACGATACCACCCAGGCAAGCGGCCCAGAAGACGGTTGGAGCCTCTATCCCCGGCAGCACCAGACCGCGTTGAGATAGATAGATGTTGGGGCCGAACTTGATGGCGTCGCGCACGCTGGGAAGCTGTAGGACAACGGCGAAGTACCAAAATACGAGCTGAACCAAGAGCGGCGTGTTGCGCACGAGTTCGATATAGCCGAACGCCAGTCGATTGACCAGCCAATTGTTCGAGAGCCTCGCGGTACCCACGATGAGGCCGAGGAGCGAGGCGAGCAGGATGCCCAGGATCGTCGCGCGGAAGGTATTGAAGAGGCCGATCATGAACGCCTTGAGATAGCTGTCCTGTGGTGAGAACGTCAGGCCCTCAGAGATACGGAAGCCCGCAGGGCGTCTGAGGAATTCAAAGGAGGTGCTGAGGCCCTGCGCCTCCATGCCGCGTCTCAAGTTGAGCAGCAGCAGGACGGCTCCGGCGATTACGGCCAGCAACACTACGCCCTGCCAGATGTAGGGAAGTACCTTGGCGTTCCGATAGAAGGGGACCTGGCCGGCGCTTCCGCTCGAAGCTGGTGGTGATGTGCGCGTCTTCTGCATGGGGAAGCTGCTGCTACTGGATGAGGGGCGGCAGCGCTGCGCCGCCACCCCTCGAACCGTTGTCTAGCGGAACGGCGGTGAGTACATGAGCCCACCTTCTGTATAGAGGGAATTGATCCCGCGGGGAAGGTCGAAAGCGGTGTCTGGCCCGAGGTGACGGTTGTATATCTCGCCGTAGTTCCCTTCGGCTCTGATCACGCGGGCGGCGAAATCGGGGGCGAGGCCCAGGCGTTCGCCGGTGTCACCCTCGAGTCCCAAGAAGCGGCGGATCTTCGGATTGTCGGTATCGGCGAAGGAGCCGACGTTCTCCTGGGTAATCCCGAGCTCCTCGGCATTGATGGTGGCGAAGACGATCCAGCTGATCGCATCGAGCCAGACCGAGTCGTTCTGCGCCACGAACGGCGCCAGCGGCTCCTTGGAGATGGTTTCTGGGAGGATGCGGTACTCACTCGGATCAGAGGAGGTGGCCTTGCGGGAGACGAGCACCGAGCGGTCGCTGGTGAACGCGTCGCAACGCCCCTCCTCGAACGCCGACATCACCCGGTCGAAGTCCTGGTAGGTGACCAATTCGAACGGCACGTCACGCGCGCGCATGTAATCGGTGATGTTCTGCTCCGAGGTCGAGCCCTGGGCAGTGCAGATGACGGCCCCTTCGAGGTCGGTAATCGCTTCGACCGGGAGGTCGGCTCGCACCATCACGCCTTGGCCGTCGTAGAAGTTGACCGGGCCGAAGTCGGCGCCGGCGTCGCGTGTCGAGGTGCGAGTGGTGCTGCGAAAGACGACATCCACCTCGCCCGACTGAATCGCAGTGAAGCGAGTGGAGGAGGTCAAGGGGACGAACTCGACCTTGGTGGGGTCGTCGAAGATCGCCGCTGCCACTGCGCGACAGAAGTCGGTATCGAAGCCGGCGTACACCCCCTGCTCATTGAGCCCGCCAAAGCCGGGCTTGGCGTTGTGCACGCCGCAGATCAGATGACCCCGTTCCTTGACCATGTCGAGGCGCGACTCACCCTGGGCGAGGGCGCCTGACACCAACGTCAGGATGAGGGTAAGTAAGGTGACAGCCTTGAAGATCTTGAACACTTTGTTGCTCCTTGTCGTGCCGCTGCGATGGCGATCGGGAGGAATTGCAGCCTTTTCGAGTAGCTGCGCCTAGTGGCGGATTCAGTGACGGTTCGCTACCGGATCACCCCCTTCTCGCGCAGGATCTGATCGATCTCCGGCTTGAAGAGGACGCCCGCTGCGATCTCCGAGAGGCGCGCTGTTTCGCTCTCGACCTTGGCGACCGCCAGCTCGGCGATGGTGGGAGCGTCGTCGAGCGGCACGATTGTGACGCCATCCTGGTCGGCCACGACCACATCGCCGGGGCGGACCGCTACCCCACCGCAGGCGATGATCGTGCCGATCTCCCCGGGACCGTCCTTATCGCAGCCCGTGGGGCTGAGCCCGCGGGAGTAGACCGGCAGATCGAGTTTCTCGAGATCGAGGCCGTCGCGAACCACGCCGTCGACGACCACAGCGCGGATGCCGGCCCGCACCGCGGCATTGGCCATCAGCTCGCCGAAGCCGGCATTGGCGACGTTCCCCTGCGTGTTGACCACCAGGATGTCACCTTCCCGGGCGAACGAAAGGGCCTTGTGCATCATCAGGTTGTCCGCCGACCTGGCCCAGACCGTTAGGGCCGCACCTATCACTCGGGGTGAGCGCCACAGCGGACGGATTCCCGGGTCGACCGCGCCGAAGCGCGACATGCAGTCGGCCACCTGGGAGCTTGCAGCCGCTCCGAAAGCAGCAATCAGCTCGTCGCTCGGCCGCTCCCATTCGGAGTTGATTCGAAATCCTGCTCTTCCCTGCACTTTCTCCTCCTTCTCACTCACTGCTTCGAGCGGCTGCCTAGCCGTTCTCTCGTTCAGCATCCGGCGTCTGCAGTACACCGGGCGGTCGGCGCCGCCCACCCGCTCACCCTCGGAGCATTTCCGAGCCCGCTGCTACGCCCGCCCCCAAGTCGACAGCGCTCTCAAGATCGTTCAGAGTGGCCGCCAGGAAGTGCAGGTCGGCGAGGATGTCGGCCTCGGAGACGCTGCCCATGGTGCCGATGCGGATCACCCTGCCGGCAAGGCGGTTCCTCGAACCCGCGATAACCGTGCGGTAGTTCCGGTAGAGGGTCTTCACGATCTCCCCACCGTCGAGTCCCTCGGGTACGGTCAGAGCGGTCACCGAGTTCGATGCGGCAGGCGGCTCGGGGAAGCTTTTCAGGCCCAGTGCGTCGCAACCGGCACGAAGCGCAAGGGCAAGACGGGCATGGCGCTCGAGCACGTTCGCCACGCCTTCCTGATGGATCATCAGCAGCGCCTCGCGTAGGCCGCCAATAAGGGAAATGGCGGGAGTGAAAGGTGTCTCCGACTTCTCGGCGGCAGCCGCGGCCTTCCGAAAATCCCAGTAGAACCGGGGCGTCGAGCGCTCCTCCCTAACGACTCGCCAAGCCCTCTCGCTGACGCTGGCCAGTCCCAAGCCGGGAGGGCACATGAGGCCCTTCTGCGACGCCGAGATGACTATGTCGGCCCCCCAGCCGTCCTGATCGACCTCGACGCAGGCGAGCGAACTCACCGCGTCGACCACGAGCAGGGCGTCCGAACCCCGTACCCTCTCGCCGATCCGGGCGACATCCGCCACCACTCCGGTCGAGCTTTCGTTGTGGGTGATGAGCACCGCCCTGTAGTGGGCGCTCGCAAGTTTCTCCCCGATCGCTTCAGGGTCGGGCGCTGTCCCCCATGGGAACTCGAGACTGTCCACTCGAGCTCCGTAAGCGGCGGCGATCGCCGCGAAACGCTCTCCCCACTGGCCGTTCTTCATGACGAGGACCCTGTCACCCGGGGCGAGGATGTTGGCGAGACTCGCCTCCATCATCCCGGTCCCGGAAGCGGCGAAGAAGAGGACCCGGTTCTCGGTCCCGAACAGCGGCCGCAGCAGCTCCTCGGTTTCATGCAGCAGCTCGCGGAACTCGGGCCCGCGGTGATTGACGAGTTCGCGGGCGATCGCTCGTTGCACCCGGTCCGGCACTTCGGTAGGGCCGGGGAGCCGAAGTCGATATCCCCGGACGGCCTCGTTCCTGCTGGCGACTGGGGTGGTATGCCCCATCAGGAGCGGAATCCGCCATGACGGGCGAAGTAAGGCACCAGGCCGCCGGCTTCGAAGATTCCCACCATGATGCCGGGGATCCTCTGTCCGGCGATCGTGCGACCGGTCGTGACGTTGTTCACGTTGATGGCTTCCTCCACGGAGATCTGTAGCCGGTCCCCCTCGGCGATGGATGAGGTGTCGCATTCGACCGGGAGCAGACCGTTGTTGATGGCGTTTCGATAGTAGGTGCGAGAGAAACTCCGGGCGCACACCGCCCTGATGCCGGCAGCTAGCACGACGGTGACAGCCACCTCCATGGCCGAGCCGCAACCGAAGTTCTCGCCCGCGACTATCAGGTCGCCCGGCTTCACGGTTGCGGCGAACCCAGGGTCGAGGTCCTCCAGCAGGTAGTTCTTCAGGACATCCCCATCCAACGTGTCGCGCTTGCGGCGCGAGGAGATGATGTAGTCGGTATTGATGTCATCACCCAGCAGTCGAGCTCTGCCCTCGATCGTCAACACGCTCACGCCAGGAACTCCCGAGGGTCGGTGATCCGACCGGTGGCGGCAGCTGCCCCGCAGGTGGCCGGCGACGCGAGGAAGATGGAGGCGGTGCTGTTGCCCATCCTCCCCTTGAAGTTGCGGTTGGCTGTCGAAATCACGTTGGCGCCGTCCGGCGGGATGGCGCCCGCGGTACCGCAGCAGGCTCCGCAGCCGGGCGTCGTCAGCAGCGCGCCCATGGCGAGCAGATCGGCCATTGTGCCATCGGTGAAGAGGCGCTCCATCACCGAGCGCGAGGACGGCGTGATGACGAGCTGCACACCCGGGGTGATGCCGCCCGCCGCCTTCAGAACCGCGTGCGCCTCGTGGAAGTCACGCACCTGACCGGCGGTGCAGGTGCCGAGGAAGACCATGTCGACCCTGGTGCCGGCAACCTCCGATACCGGCGCGACGTTATCGGGCAGGTGGGGACGAGCGATCAGCGGCACGAGCTCGGAGAGGTCCAGCTGCAGCGTCGATGCGTAGATGGCGTCGGGATCAGGCGCGATGGCTTCGAAGCTGTTGCGTCCTCGCTCCCTCAAGAACCGCTCGGTCTTCTCGTCGGCAAGGAAGATGGCCGCCTTCGCCCCCATCTCGGTGGACATGTTGCTCAGCACGAGGCGCTCCTCGAGAGCCAGCCGGCTTGCGCCACCACCCACGAACTCCAGTGTGCGGTAGGAAGCTCCGTCCGAACCGAGCAGCTTCAGGAGCGCCAAAACGATGTCCTTCGGGTAGACGCCGGCAGGCAGAGAACCTTCGAACTCGACCCGGATCGACTCGGGGATCTTGAGCCAGATGCGCCCCGAGATCATCACGGCCGCCAGGTCAGAAGAGCCGATGCCGGTCGCGAAGGCGTTGAACGCGCCGTAGGTGACCGAATGGCTGTCTGCCCCAACGGCAAGATCGCCCGGGCCTGTCAGGCCGTTCTCGATGACGTGCTGGTGGCCGATGCCGTTGCCCGCTTCGAACAGGCGGATACTGTTGGCGGCAGCGAACTCCCGGGTTAGAGCGTGCAGATTCGCCGTCCTCGCGCTCGCGGCGGGGGCGTAGTGATCCAGGGAGACGATGAGCCGTTCCGGGTACAGCAAGCGCTCGCCGCCCATCTGCTGGTAGTAGTCGATCGCCATTGGCATCGAGGCGTCTGTGCCGAGCGCGAAGTCGACTTCGCAGACGGCCAGGTCGCCGGCGTGGCCGTCGATGCCAGCCTTCGCCGAGAGGATCTTCTCGCTGATCGTCTTGCCGCTCACGCGATAGCCATCAGTCTCTTCACTGAACTCCGGTAAGCAGTTGGACGACCCGCTGGCGGTGGCGGATCATAGCTGCCCGCGCTTCCGCGGGATCACGTGCTGCGATGGCCCGATAGATCGCCTCGTGCTCCTCGAACATCTCCTTTTTCCGCTCTTCGGTCAGGAGCTTCTGTCGGATCCCCTGTACCAGGTCGACGTGCAGGCTCATCATCCGCACGAATACGAAGTTGTGGGTGGCCGCCGCGATAGCCAGATGGAACGCCTTGTCCCCTGCGCCCTCCTCGGCCGAGAACGCTTCCGGGCCGTGCAACGCCTCATGGATGCTCTTCAGGTCTTCGGCCGTGGCCCGCTCGCAGGCCAATTCGACGATCCGCTCTTCGAGTGCCTGTCGTGCCTCCATCAGATCCACTGCCGCTGCGGTCCGGAGTTGGTTCACGTACTCCTCTGGCGAAGTCGCGAACTCGAGCGAGTCGAGTTGACGTAGTCGCCGCCCACCCCCTGCTCGAGTCACTATCACGCCTTCATGCTCGAGGATCCTGAGCGCCTCGCGGAGGGTTCCCCGGCTCACGTTCAGCCTCTCGGCCAGGTACCGCTCGGGGGGGAGCAGGTCGCCCGGTTGCATGCGCCCCTCGCTCATGAGCACGTGGAGTTGGTCCAGGATCATCCGGTGTAGTGGAACCGCATTGAGCGGTTTGAGTTTCTCCCAGGTCTCCGTGCTCACGCCTTCGTCTCATCCCGTCCGGTGAATTGGTCGATTGGTTGGACCAGTTCAGGAACATTACCCCGAATATCGAGCCGCTGTAAAGGGACCGACCTGAATCGCGGGTCGCGCGAGATGCATGTTCCACCTACCTGGCGCGCGGCCGGGATTAATCGCAATGGGGCTGCCTCATTCGAGCAGAACCGTGGAGCAGAAACTATGCGTCGTCTGGCCAAGTATCTGCTACTGCTGAGCAGCTTCACCCTTCAGACCGCTCCGGCCTTCGCGGCCCCGCCAGGAGCTGTTCCGGCAGCACTGGCAGGGGATTGGTACCAGGGCAGCGGATCCAGCGCCCACTACTACGACCCCAGCACCGGCGCCTACGAAGGCGAGGTGCCGGAGGTAGCGACCTTCTTCCGGGAGGTGGGTCGGGATCGGTAGGCGTGCAGGGGGCGAATACTCGCAGCTACCAGGCCTGGAAGTCGTGCAGGAAGGCAAGCAGCTCCTCGCTGCAAACCCTGAGGATCCGTTCGCCCTTCTCCAACGTCGCGAGTGAGGGGTCCCCGAAGGTGCCAGACGAGGAGAGCTTGTCGAAGGGGATGTACCGTCTCGCCGGAGCACCTTCGAACAGATCGGTCGAGAGGTAGCCCGAGGGTAACTCCGGATAGGCGACTTGCGCCTCGTCGAGCTTCACCTGATCGGGCTGTGTCGCCAGCATCAGGGAGGTCTCGAACTCCCCGGCGTGGCCCGTGCCTCCCACTCGTGATTCGCGCATTTCGGCGGCGCGACTGGCTACCAGATGCCAGTAGGTGAGCGCGACGACGCGTTCCGTCTCCAGCTTCCGTTCCCCGAGTCGCGCAAGAGCAACATCCATCGCCGAGATGTTGCCCCCGTGTCCGTTCAGGAGAAGGATCCGCCTTACGCCATGGTGGAGCAGCGAGATGCAGATGTCTTCCAGCACCGAGATGAACGTCTCGGACCGAAGCGTGATCGTTCCCGGGAGATTCATATGGTGAGGCGACAGGCCGGTCCAGAGAGTGGGCAGGAGGAAGACCTTCCGCCTCCCCTGCCACGACTCGACCGCCCGCCGCGCCACCGCCTCGACTGCGAAACCGTCAGTCCCTACCGGTAAGTGATTCCCGTGCTGCTCGATCGATCCCACGGGAACGACCACGATCGGATCCTCCGCAATTGCCTGGCCCAGCGACGGCGAGGTGTTGTCTGCCCAGTTCGAGCTGTTCACGAGGGCCGCCTTATCCCAGGTCGATGCTTATGGTCTTGAGGTCGCTCATCTCGCGCAGGGCATATTTTCCGCCCACCCGGCCGACTCCGCTGAACTTGCCCGACGCACCTCCGAAGGGCACATGCAGTTCCCAGTAGGTCGAGGCGTCGTTGACGTTCACGGTCCCCGTCTTGATCCCTTCGGCGAAGTAGTAGGCACGGTTTATGTCCTGGGTGAAGACGCTCGCTACGAGGCCGAAGGTGTTCCGGTTGGCGATCTCGAGCATCTCTTCGTCGCTGCTGACCCTGATCAGCGGGACGACCGGACCGAAGGTCTCCTCGAGGTTGAGTCTGCTGTCGAGGCTCACATCGCTCAAGACGGTTGGCTCGAAGAATAGGCTGCTTCCGAGGTCCCCCCTCGACCTCCCGCCGAACATCACGCTCGCGCCCCTGTCGACGCTGTCGGCGAGGTGCTCGGCCACCTTCTGAGCCACCCCGGGGTTGTTGAGCGGCCCCATGCTGCTTTCCTTGTCGAAAGGATCTCCCAGCCGCACGTTCCTGGCCGCCTCCACAGCGCGCTCGGCGAACTCTTCGTAGATCCGGTGGCCCACGAGAACGCGCTCGGATGAGGAGCAGATCTGGCCGGCGTTGGAGAAGCTGCCGCCGCAGGTTGCCGCGATCGCCTTCTCGATGTCGGCGTCGTCCAGCACTATCACGGGACCGTTCCCGCCCATCTCCAGAAGGCATGGCTTGCCAGCGGCGCGGCGGGCGATGTGAACACCGGTAGCGGCGCTCCCGGTGAACCCGACCGCATCGACGTCAGGATGACCGACGATCTCGTCACCCACGACGTCTCCGGGCCCGGTGACGAGGTTGACGATGCCTTCCGGCAGACCCGCTTCCACAAGGCACTCCATCAGCTTTACGGCACAAACGGATGTCGTTGGCGCAGGCACCCAAACTATGGCGTTGCCGGCGGCAAGCCCCGGAGCGAGATACTCGACCGGTATGTTCATCGGGAAGTTCCACGGTGTCACCACGGCATAAACCCCGCGCGGCTGATAAATGGTGAACACCCGCTTCCTAGGATCTTCCACCCTGATGGTTTCGCCCTCGAGCCACTTGACGTGCTCGGCCGCGTTCCGGAACCCCTCGATCGCTTTGCCTACCTCGAACAGGGCCTCGGACCAGAACGGCTTGCCCTGGTCCTCTGTGAGCGTCCTGGCGAGTTCCTCGCGGCGCGCTTCCATGACGTCGGCTATCGCCAGCAACATCTTCGAGCGCTCCCACACAGACATCGAAGCCAGTCGGGGTTGGGCTTTGCGCGCCTCCGCCACCGCCAGCCTGGCGTCTTCCCTGGTACCCTTAGGCAGCGTGGCTATGACTCGACCGGTTGCAGGGTTGAAGGCTTCAAACGTTTCTCCGCCCCCGCTCTCGACCCAGCGACCGCCGATGAGCATGCGCAGCCCTTCGACCGTTTTCTCCCGTTTCACATCTGTCGTCATCGCACGATCCTCTCACTCGAATTGAACTTGAAGTCCGATCCGTTCAGGGGAAGCGCTTCGCTCGTACTGGAGCGGAGCGATCGATGAAGGGCGGCACAGAGTTCCACCGCTGCCAGCGCGCTCCATCCCGTCGAAACCGGCTCCGCGTTACCAGCGAGGCAGTCGAGGAAGTGGCCTACCTCTTCGCGAAGCGCGCCTGTCACTCGTCCATGCAACCGCGGCCAGTGCCTGGTTTCCGGGATGCGCCAGCCACCTTCGTCGACACCGATCAGGTTCATGTTGCGGAAGTCGAGCGACAGCATCCCTTCCTCGCCGAACACGTCGAGTCGCACATCTCCGAAAGGTAACCACTCCGCGGGCGCCCGCTGCGGGTTCCAGGAAGTCGGCAGCGTCCACCCGCTTTCGACGGTAGCGATCGAGCCGTCGCCGTACTGGAGAACGGAAACTACCACGTCGGGAGTTCCGTAGCGTTGGGAGATTATTCCGTGAGCAGCTGTTGCCGTCACTGCGACGGGAGCATCCTCCCGCATCCAGTTGAGGATGTCGAGGTCGTGAACTGCGAGGTAGTCGATGACGTGGGCTCTACCTTTGAACCGTTCGGCTTCTGTCCTTAGACCGTGTCTTCGCGCGAAAACGGACACCACGTTACCGATTACGCCTCCTCTGACCGCCAGCCTGAGGTTCGCATAGACCGTCTCGAACCTCAAAATGTGACCGACCATGAGCAGCGTGCCTGCCTCCTCGCATGCAGCCAGCATCTGCCTGGCGTCGCTCAGGGTGTGGGCAAGGGGCTTCTCGACGAGGACTGCCAGTCCGGCAGCTGCGGCGGCGTACACGGGTTCAGCGTGGAGGTCATCGGGGGTGGCGACTATCAGCCCGTCGAGCTCGAAGCCGGCGACGAGCTCCTCCAGAGTGTCGGCAACGCTTGCTGCGTGTTCCTCCGCGACCTTCTTTGCCGCCTGCCTGTCTCTGTCGAAGACAGCGGCTAGCTCGGCGTTCGCAGCTTGAGCCAGGGTGGCAGCATGGAGTGAACCCATGAAGCCGCAACCGACGACCCCGATTCGCAGTTGACTCACGATGGCACCGAGGTGTCAGAGCGGTGCGGGATGCTCGCCGCCTCGCCGCCACCCAGTTCTCTCGAGATCATCTGGGCGAAGTCGATCGCGACAGGAGCGAGCTCCATCTGCCGCCTCTCGTCGATGTAAATGGTCGCCCCGCTGATACTGAGGGCAGCAATGACCTTGCCACTCGAGTCCCAGATCGGGGCCGCCACGCAGCGAGTACCGGGTTCGTTCTCCTCGCGGTCGAACGCATACCCCTGCTGCCTCACCGATTCAAGTTCTTGCAGGAGCTGCTCACGGTCGGTGATGGTTCTGGGCGTCCTGGCGGGCAGGTCCAACAGGTGGCGATCCCACTCATCTCGTGGACGATGGGCGATGAGCACCTTCCCAAGTGCCGTCAACTGAGCCGGCGTCCTCAGACCGATGTGGGATCTCATCTGGAGTCCACGCTGACCCTCGATCTTGTCGAGATAGATGATGTGTCCGTCCGAGAGTTCCCCGAGGTGGACGGTCTCCTTCGTTCGGCGTGACAACTCCTCCAGGTGAGGCCTGGCAATCTGCAGGTAACTGAGTTGCCGTTTGGCCTTCTCGCTCAACTCGAGCAACCTGTACCCCAGCAGGTAACGATGGTCCTGATAACGGAGGAGGCCATTGTCGACCAGCACTGCAGCCAGTCGGTGGATGGTGCTCTTGGGCAATCCGCTAGATCTGGTCAGCTTGGGCAGGGTGTCGTCGCCGTTCGCAACGAACTCGAGCAGCTGTATTCCCTTGACGAGTGCTTGACTCACTTTCCACCTTCTTCGTCTATCTGCTGTCCCACCTGCTGGGACGCTGTCCTCTATGTTGACACGCCTCTGGGGGCACTCTATACTCGCGACACAAGTAACGCAACGTGCTTCGCCCGCTCGACGTGGCCAGAGCGCGCGGGACGCAGTCCGGCCGCCGGCTGCTCGACACCCCTGTCACGGAGGTTCTCGCCTGTCACAACATGGGTCTTCTGCTAACAGTTCGCCGTGTCCGATATTTTCCAACTCGAGGAGGATTCAATGAAAGCTACGCAGAGGCATTCGAGAAGTTTGGTAATGGTGCTGGTCCTGGCGCTTCTCTCGATCGGGTTCGCCCAAACCGACATCAACTTCGCCGTCTGGAACTACTCTCTCGACACTGTGCAGGACAACATAGCGAAGTTCGAGGAGGCGCACCCCGACATCGATGTCTCCCTCAGCGACTACACCTGGCCCGACTTCCACGACACCATGGTCCTGCGTTTCCGCGGGGGGAATGCGCCGGATGTGCTGTACGTCGGACAGGATTGGCTGCCTGCCTGGGCGTCGGCTGGTTGGCTCACCCCGCTGTCCGAAGCTTGTCCAGACCTGACCAAGTACAACCAGGACGCCGCCGACTACGCGGTGAGCGACATGACTTACCAGGACCAGGTGTACGGTCTCCCCTACTACGCAGACACCATCAGCTTCCTCTACAACGCCCAAGTTCTCGAAGAGCACGACATCCCCGTTCCCGAGACGTGGGAAGACGTTCTCCAGGCCAGCCTGCAACTCAAGGAGGCGGGCATGGAGAAGCCGTTCGTCTACGAATACAACCAGGAACTGCCGAATTTCTACGACGCATTCGTGGCCCAGGTTTACGGCCGCGGCGGCGACATGTTCGACGAAGACCTGAACCCGCTCTTCGACGATCCTGAGAGCAATGCATTCAAGCATCTGCAGTGGCTGCAGGAGGCAAACACCGAACACGGAATCGTTCAGTTGGTCCCTCACGAGACCGATGTGATCAGGACGATGAACACCGGAGAGCACGCCTTCACCGTCGTCTACAACTACGTGCTGGCAGCGATGAACGAAGAAGCGACTCAGCCTCTCGCCGGAGATTTCGCTCTCGCCCTCATGCCGGGCGAGGCACATCAGACTCTCGGCTTCGCCAAGTTTTACTCGATCTCGAGTGCAGCCGCGAGCGATCCCGAGAAACGGGAAGCCGCCTGCGAGTTCATCGAATACATGGGCGGGGGTGACTACCAGGTCGCTACCCGTTGGGCCGCCGAGAAGGGCCTCGGGTTCGCTCAGCTGCCGCTGTTCGAAGACCCTGCGGTGATCGACAGTTGGAACGACTGGGTCGATATGGACGTGTTGAGGCAACAGGTGGCTACCGCCAGGAGTGGCACCTGGACCGAGTGGACCTCGATCTGGAGCGCCTACTTCCGCCCGCTCCTGGCACAGGCGATGGCGGGGCAGATGAGCGTCGAGGAAGCGATGAACCTCGGCGCGGAGAAGTGGCTAGAGTACCGCGAGATGGTACGCGGCGGCTAGCCGAAACAGTCGCGACCAGGTGGGGTTCGGCCATCGGCACGGCCGGACCCCGCTTGCCGCAGCCGACATGACCTATCGCCGATCCCTTCCTGCCTATATCTGGGTTTTGCCGGTCCTGGTGCCGGTGTTTCTCTTCACTCTCTACCCGGTAGCTCACGCGCTCTGGAAAAGCCTTCACCGGTCGCAGCTGCTGCTACCCGGAGAGCCGTTCGTGGGCCTGGCCAACTACGCCGACGTCCTGAGCGAACCCACCATCTGGACCTCACTGCAGAACACCCTCACCTTCACGCTGATCGCCGCCCCGGTGACGGTGGCATTGGGCCTGGGCGTGGCATATCTTCTGTTGGCCGATTACCCGGGACGCATCTACGTCCGTTCCGTCGTACTGCTCCCGTGGGCTCTTCCGGGCGCCATTACGGCCGTCATGTGGACCTGGGTCTTCCACCCTTCGTGGGGGCTAATCAACCATGGGCTGCGACTGGCCGGCCTCATCGACAGCAATATCCAGTGGCTTACGGAACCGGCCCTCGCCAAGGTGGCCGTGACAGTCGCGCACATCTGGGCCCAATTCCCGTTCGCGGCCGTCCTCATGCTGGCGGCCCTCTCGTCGATCGACGCGACGCTCTACTCGGCGGCCAAGGTAGACGGGGCCAACACCTGGGAGCGCTTTCGCTTCGTCACCCTCCCCCAGATAAGCACCATGATCGCGGTACTGTTGGTCTACGAAACCTTGATCGCGGTCACCAGCTACGACGTGACCTACGCGATGACCGGGGGCGGCCCCGGAAATGCGACCACACTACTCTCCTTCCAGATCTGGAAGCAGAGCTTCAGCATGCTGAACTTCGGTAATGGCGCGGCCCTGGCCTTCCTCACGGCACTGCTTTCACTGGTCTTCATAGGCCTTATCCTGTGGGCCATCCCGGCCGAACTGTTCAGAGCGGATGACGAGAAGTGAGCAGGAACAGAGTCCTCTCCCGAACGATGCTGCTGGTCGGTGCGCTGCTCGTGTTCCTGTTCAGCGCTGGTCCTGTGATACTCAGCTTCATAGGAAGCATCGTGCCGGACCAGGCGATCTTCTCCTATCCCCCAAACTGGTTCGAGTTCGGGATCAACTTCGACAACTACCGCTACATATTTACCGGCCAGCTCCCGGAGGTGTACCAAGCGGAGGGTGCCAGCCGCAGCATGATCTCGGACGCAGCGAGACAGGTTCCCCGCGCGCTGCTCAACAGCATGATCGTCTCCGGAACCGTTGCCCTGATAAATCTGGTCCTTGGCGGGCCAGCCGCCTACGCCTACGCCCGCCTGCGATTCCGCGGTCGCCGTCTGACTTTCATGGGGCTGATCATGGCACCGCTCGTACCGGCTGTGGCGCTGATCGTGCCCTACTACCTGCTGGTGCAACAGTTCGGGCTGCTTGGCACCAAACTGTCGATGGTACTCATCCACTCGATCATGACGCTACCCTTCACCACGTTGATCCTGTCGGTGTTCTTCGGTCGCATCCCCGACGAGCTGGAGGATGCGGCGAAGGTTGACGGCTGCACGCCGTTCCAGGCGTTCATCCGCATCTTCGTACCGCTCATCAGACCTAGTCTTCTCGCCACCGGTCTCTTCGCGTTCATGCTCTCCTACGCCGAGTTCATGTTCGCTCACGCATTGGGCGGCAGTGCCGACAGCCGCCTCCTTCCGGTCGTCATGACGGCACTCGCTCGCAATACCGATGTTTCCTGGGGCCTCCTGAACGCCTCGATCTTCATAGCCGTAGTTCCTTCCCTGTTACTGGTCATAGTAGTGTGGCGCTTCGTGGTCGAGGGGCTGCTGGCAGGGAGCGTCAAGGGGTAGCAAGGAAATGACAAGCAGAGGTACTAGATGACAGCCGAGAAGAGAGTCGTTGAACTTGGATTGCAACTTCCGTCGCCGCCGGCCCCGGTAGCGTCCTATCTACCGGCCGTCCGATCCGGCCAGCTGCTGTTCGTGAGCGGGCAGGGTCCTACGAAGGACGGGGTACCGGTGTATCGCGGCAAGGTCGGCGGCGAGCTTTCGGAAGATGAGGGACGCGACGCCGCCCGCCTCTGCGCGATCAACCTGCTGGCTGTGCTGCGGAGCGAACTGGGGTCGCTGGATGAGGTAACGAGGATGGTGAAACTCCTCGTTCTGGTGGCCAGCGAGAATGGGTTCGACCGCCAGCCGTTCGTGGCCAACGCCGCCTCCGACCTGCTGGCGGAAGTGTTCGGTCCAGCTGGGCGGCATGCGAGGAGTGCAGTGGGTACCAACCAGCTGCCTTTCGACATACCGGTCGAGATCGAGTTGATAGCCGAGGTCGGTTCGAGATGAGCAGTCCCGACTTCAAGGACGCGTTACGGCGGAGCAGGGTGATCGCGATCGTCCGCGGCGACTTCGAAGTGGCGCAGTACTTGACCATCGCCCAGGTTCTGTTCGAGGCCGGCATACCGGCGGTCGAACTCACTATCGAGAAGCCCAATGCGCTCGAAGCGATCGCCAGACTCTCCCGCGAGGGTCCTGATGATCTCTGGATCGGAGCCGGCACGGTCCGCACCGGCGAGAGCGCGCGCAAGGCTCTGGAGGTCGGCGCCCGCTACCTGATCTCTCCGGGCTTCGTCCGTGACGTCGCCGAGGTCGCCCTCGCCGCCTCCGTCCCCTACCTCCCCGGAGTCTTGACCCCCAGCGAGGTCGAAACGGCCGTGGCAGCAGGACTCCGGACGGTGAAACTGTTCCCGGCCAAACCGCTCGGACCGGCATACCTGGAAGCACTGAAGGCTCCCCTGGCCGATGTCGAATTCGTACCCACGGGCGGGATCCAACCGGCCGACGCTCGACAGTTCATCGAAGCCGGCGCCCTGGCGGTGGGCCTGGGCAGCTCACTCACGGGAGTGAATGCCGATAGGGTCGAGATCGAGGAACGGGCGGGTCGCCTACTCGAGAGTCTCAGGTCGGGAGCCGCGAGTGCCTGAGGTAGCAGGCAGAGAACCCCGATTCGACGTGACTTCGATCGGCGAATCGATGCTCAGGCTCTCGGTGGGTATCGGTCACCGTATCGCTTCTGCGGGCTCCTTCGACGCGCATGTCGCCGGGGCAGAATCCAATGTCTGCGCCGCGCTGGCGGGACTGGGTCGCAAGACCGGTTGGGTATCCCGGCTGCCCAAGAATCCGTTGGGTGAACTGGTCCTCGCCAGAGCACGCAGTTGGGGAATCGACACCGAGCAGGTGGTCATGGCGCCCAACGGCAGGCTGGGGACCTATTTCGTTGAGTTGGCTGCTCCTCCTATGCCCGCCCGGGTGACTTATGACCGGGCAGGCAGTGCTTTCAGCGAACTGACCCCCGATGAGGTCGACTGGGAGTACCTGCTCGACACACGCCTCCTGCACCTCACCGGCATCACCCCGGCCCTGGGCGGCGCGCTGCCATCGTTGATAACAGACGCGGTTGCGCGCGCGAAGGAACGGGGCATACTGGTAAGCCTCGACGTGAACTACCGCGCCCAGCTGTGGGCAGAGGAGGAGGCGGCGAGATACCTGAGGCCTCTGCTCGAGGAGATCGACCTGCTCTTCTGCAGCAGTAACGACGCTATACGCGTTTTCGGGCTGGAAGCCGGTGATTCCGCTCAACTCCTCACCGGGCTCAGGGCGATGACCAGCGCAAGGCACGTCGTAGTAACGCAAGACAGCGAGGGCGCGATCGCCTGGAGCGACGGGCGTCTGTTGCATCAACCTGCCCTTCCAGTCACGATCGTTGATCGGATCGGGGCAGGCGATGCCCTTTCTGCAGGCGTGATCGACGGGGTGCTGGCTGGGGACGCCCAGGGAGGTCTTGCGAACGGGGTGGCGTTGGCGGCGGTAGCACTTTCTCAGCATGGGGACGTGGTCTCGGTAGGGCGGGATGAGTTGGCAATAGTCACCGCCTTCGCCAACATCCGAGGAACCAGCGTGCTCCGATAACGGCCAGCCTCTCTGCCACCGGTGGTACTGGCCGTCCCGACCTGCTCAGATGCGATCACGCTTTGATGCGGTCACTCTTCGTCCCGAGAGCCCGACCCGCTTCTGTGAGACCCTGCGGTATCTAGCGGAACCGCGACTCCGCCAGCCACATGTCCGGATCGCTGCCCACCTGCTGCTTGAGCTCATCGGTGATCGCGGTCATCTGTTCGAACAACTCGGCGGGAGCGTCGACGTCGGCTGCCGGTGCGTTCTGCCTAACCTGTTCTGGCGTTCGCGCGCCCACGAGGACGGAGGTGACCGCAGGCTGCCGCAGCAGCCAGGCGACGGCCAGCTGAGCAAGGGGGTAGCCAGCCTCTTCTGCCAACTCCTTCAAGCGGGAGATCGTTTCGAACGTCTCGCTTTCGAGTCCCGGCTGGCCATGCTTGCTGAGGGGGCGGTCCTTCGAGTAGAGCTTGGTCCTGGCGCGTCCTTCGGGGACGTCGTCGGCGGTCGGGAACTTGCCGGTGAGCAACCCCTGCATCAGAGAGCTGTAGGTGAGCACTCCTACGTTCTCCTCAGCGCACATCGGGATCAGCTCGAACTCGACGGCGCGCCACAGCAGGTTGTAGGGAAGCTGATTCGTCTCGGGGTGAACGTGCTCCAGGAAGTCGGTCAGGTCTCGAACGCCGAAGTTGCTCACCCCGACCGCACGCACCTTGCCCTCCCTCTTGAGCTCCTCGAGCGCCCCGATCGTCTCCTCCATCGGCACCTGCCAGTTCGGCCAGTGCACCTGATAGAGGTCGATGTAATCGGTCCGGAGTCGCCGGAGACTCCGCTCGCACGCTTCACGGACCTGCTTCGACCCGAGGTGGTCGGGGCTGACCTTGGTAGCTATCACGGTCTCATCGCGGCGGCCGGCGAGGACACGACCCAGCAACTCCTCCGAGAACCCGTCACCGTACGCCTCGGCTGTATCGAAGAAGTTGATGCCGGCGTCGAGGGCAGCCTCAATGGTCGCGATCGAGTCATCCTCGCGCTGATCCCCCCATGTCATTCCGCCCTCGAACACGTAACATCCCAGGCAGATCGTCGAAACGTCGATATCGGTCGTGCCGAGTTTCCTGTACTGCAAAGCCGTCTCCTCCTGGTCATGGAGCGGAACGCTCTGTACGGCAGAGTAACCAACAGGCACCGGAACTGTGTACGAGAACAGGCGGACCCCGCTTGACGGTCCGGCTGCATGCCCCATATGGTTGCCTTAGACCGGTCCAAATATCACGATTCGCCTGTCGCAACCTCGCGGTCGAGGCCCGAACCCGCGTCTTTACTTAGACCGGTCCAAGACTTGGAGACCGAATGCGGGAAACTGTGCCGCCAGGTGCGTTCGAGAGGAGCTACATGCGCTCACGGATAATGCAAGGCATCGGAAGAAAACTTCTCGCTCTCGCCCTGGTACTGCTGGCCGGCGCTTCACTCGTCGAAGCCCAGACGGTCGACGAGATCCTCGACGCCGGCCGCGTGAGAATCGGCGTGGTGACCGGGGTGCCGCCTTTCGGCAGCATCAACGCTGCGGGTGAGGTCATCGGCTACGACGTCGATGTCGCCAATCTGATCGGCGAGTACCTGGGGGTGCCCGTCGAGATCGTCGGCCTCACCCCGCCCGCCCGCATCCCGGCGTTGCAGGCCGGGAGAGTCGACATACTGGTAGCTACCCTGGGCCCCACGCCCCAGCGCGCCCAGTCGGTGATGTTCACCATGCCGTACAGCGCCTTCCTCATGACCATCGTCGCTCCGGTCGATGCCGACTACGAGGGCCTCGAGGACCTTGCGGGCGTTAGCGTCGGAGTCCCGCGAGGGAGCCCTCAGGACGTGCAGCTCAGCCGTCTGGCAGTCGAGGGCACCGACATTCAGCGCTTCCAGGACGACGCTACCGCCGCCCAGGCCATGTTCAGCGGCCAGGTCGACGCTATTGCCATCCCCAACATCACGGCCAACTCGATCCTCGAACAGCGAGGCGAGGAAGGTTATGAGATCAAGTTCGCCTTCGCTCAGCAGCCGAACTCGATGACGGTCCGCAAGGACGCCTTCGAGTTGCACCAGTGGCTGAACAACTTCATCTATTGGGTCAAGCTGAACGGCCAGCTCGACGAGATCAGCCAGAAGTGGATCGGCGAGCCGCTGCCCGAACTGCCCGTTTTCTAGTCACCACCGGCTGCGGACGATCCCATGTCCGCAGCCCCACTATCTGATGACTACTTCTTCCTCCAGAGCTGACCTCCCACCCGAGTAGAGGGCGACCGTGTACAACTTCAGCTTCCGGCCCGTCATCGCCAACTTCGATCTGCTGCTCTCCGGCGCGCTCCTCACCCTGGGCGTGACGGTCGCCGCGATCGTCCTCGGGTTCGTGCTGGGAGTGCTGTGCGCGGTCGCCCGCGCGATCGGCCCCAGACCGCTGGCGGCGATCGTCGCTGGATATGTCGAGGCGATCCGCAACACCCCCTTCCTCGTTCAGCTCTTCATCGTCTATTTCGGACTCCCGGCCATCGGCATCCAGCTCACGGCGCTGCAGGCGGGGATTATCGCCATGGTGATCAACCTCGGCGCCTACTCTGCCGAGATCATCCGCGCCGGCATCGAGTCGATCCACCGGCTCCAACTCGAGGCGGCATCTGCCCTGGGCATGACCAGGTGGCAGATGATGCGTCACGTCGTGTTGCCGCCAGCCATCGAGAACGTCTATCCGGCGCTCACCAGCCAGTTCATCCTGATGATGCTGGCTTCCAGCCTGCTTTCTGCGATCGCACTCAATGAGCTGGCCGGCCGAGCGGTGACCCTCGAGTCGCTCACCTTCCGCAGCTTCGAGATCTACTCGGTGGTCGCGCTCCTCTACATAGCGCTTACCCTCCTCTTCAAGGGACTCTTCCGCGCTATCGGCTACATGTCGTTCCGGCGCTGGCGGCGCCTGGGGCAGTCGGGGGCAGCAAGATGATCACCGACTTCGGACTGCCCGCCTTCTGGCTCCTCGTCAAGGCCACCCGCTGGACCATCTACCTGTCGCTCATCGCATTCGTGGCCGGCGGGATGGCCGGATTCATCGTGGCGCTCCTGCGTACCAGCCGCTCGGCCATCGTCAGGAACATCGTCGCCGTCTACATCCAGATCATCCAGGGCACCCCGGTGCTGATCCTGCTGTTCATGGCCTTCTACGGGCTGGCGCTGTTCGGCATCAGGCTCGGGCCGCTGGTTGCCGCCACCATCGCCCTGATGGTCTACAGCTCCGCCTACCTGGGTGAGATCTGGCGCGGTTGCATCGAGGCGATACCGAGGGCACAGTGGGAGGCGTCGGAGTCGCTCGCGTTCACCCGCTGGCAGGTGCTCCGCCACGTGATACTTCCGCAGGCGTTCCGGATATCGCTGCCCCCCACCGTCGGTTTCCTGGTCCAGCTCATCAAGCAGACCTCGGTTGCTTCGCTGATAAGCCTGATCGAGCTGACCCGCTCGGCGCAGCTGATAAGCAACGCAACTTTCGAGCCGCTCAAGACCTACCTGGCGGCGGCGGCGATCTATTTCGTCATCTGCTTCGTGCTGTCCCGTTACAGCCAGACCTTGGAGAGAAGGTTGAATGTCAGTCGCTAAGGCACAGAACGTCGTGAAACGCTTCGGGAAGCTGACCGTCCTCTCCGACGTCTCGTTCGAAGTCGACCGCGGCCAGGTCGTAGCCATCATCGGACGCAGCGGTTCGGGCAAGAGCACGATGCTGCGCTGCCTCAACGGCCTCGAATCGATCGACGGCGGGAAGCTCGAAGTCCTCGAACAGGATCTTCCCTGTCCGCCGCGCCAGCTTCGGGCGCTCAGGGAGAAGGTGGGCATGGTCTTCCAGAGCTACAACCTCTTCCCTCACAAGACGGTAATGGAGAACGTGACGCTGGCGCAGCGCATCGTCAAGAAGACGCCCAAGCGCGAAGCCCAGGAGGTCGCCCTCGAGGTCCTGGAGCAGGTTGGCCTGGCCGAGAAGCGCGACGCCCTGCCCGACCAGCTCTCAGGCGGGCAGCAGCAGCGGGTGGCGATAGCCCGCTCCCTTGCCATCAAGCCGCAGTTGATGCTGTTCGACGAAGTCACCTCTGCCCTCGACCCGCAACTCACCGGCGAAGTGCTCAAGGTTATCGAGTCGCTGGCGCGGAGGGGCATGACCATGATCCTCGTAACGCACGAGATGGGCTTCGCCAAGGGAGTGGCCGACGAGATCCTGTTCATGCACCAGGGCAAGATCTGGGAGCAGGGACCGCCAAGCGAGCTGCTGGGGTCACCACGGACCGAGGAGCTCAAGGTTTTCCTGGGCGCCGGCGAACTGAAGTAGGCCGGCTCCGGTGAGCGACAGGACCAGACGCAAGGTAGTCACGCTCGATGACCTGGCACGGCACGCCGGGGTCTCGCGCTCGACAGTGTCGCTGGTGCTGCGCGGCAGTCTGCTCCCCGCCGCCACCACCCGCGAGCGTGTCCTCGAGGCGGTGAAGGCGCTCGGTTACGTGTACAACCGGGGCGCCGCGTCCCTGCGCTCCAGGCAGACGATGGTCGTAGGCATGGTCGTGGGGGACATCGCCAACCCGTTCTTCGCCGACATGGTCGCCGGCGCCCAGAGCACCCTCGACGAGGCTGACCGGGTGCTGCTGCTCGTCGACACCAGCGAATCGCACGACTCGCAAGAACGTTACATCGCGAGACTGCGCGAGCACGGGGTAGACGGACTGCTGGTGTGCGCCGCGCCGGGAACTGAAGCCGCGCACCTGGAGCGGATCCGCAGCTCGGGAACGCCCATCGTCGAGGTGCTGAGGCGAGTGGAGGATAGCCGCGGAGACTTCGTGGGAATCGACTTCGAGGCTGCCAGCATCAGGGCGACCGAGCACCTGATCGAGCTGGGCCACCGCCGGATAGCGTTCATAGGCGGCGACCTGCCCCACTCTGCCGTTCGTGAGCGCCACGCTGGGTTCGCATCGGCGTTGTCGCGACACGGGCTCGAGCCCGGGCCCATCGTCGCCTGCCCGGTGACAAGGCAGGCGGGCTACGAGGCGGCTTCCCGGTTGTTGCAAGGGCCGGAACCACCAACCGCCGCGGTCGCCTACAGCGACCGAGTCGCCTTCGGAGTGATGGCCGCGGCCCACGACCGAGGCCTTCGGGTTGGACGGGACTTCGCGCTGGTGGGATTCGATGATCTCGAACAGGCGGACGTCTCTCGGCCCACCCTTACCTCGATCGCCACCCGACCGCAGGCGGTGGGCAGAGAAGCCGCCCGGGTGCTGGTCGACAGGATGCAGAATCCGGACCGGCCGTCGGTAGAACGGTTGATCCAGACCGAGTTGATGGTCCGTCAGAGCAGCGCACCCCCCGAAGCCGATAGTTAGGAAGTGAAGATGAAACCCGAAATCCTGGTGATCAAGCAGATGGCGCCGGCGGAAACCATGGCCGCTCTGGAAGAATCGTTCGAGTGTCACCACCTGTGGCGGGTGCCTGCGGCGGAGCGGGAGAAGTTCGTCTCCGAAGTTGCGCAGGGAGTACGCGGCGTTGCTACCACGGGAGGAGACGGGATCTCCCGCAATCTGATGGAACGCCTTCCCAACCTGGAGATAGTCGCCGTATACGGCGTGGGAGTCGACGCCGTCGACCTCGACGCAGCCCGCGAGCTGGGAGTAGAGGTCAGCAATACGCCCGACGTACTCACGGAGGACGTCGCCGACCTAGCCGTAACTCTGCTGCTCGCGGCGTCACGGTCGCTATGTCGGCTGGACGGCCACGTCCGCTCGGGCGACTGGGAAGAGGGCGTGCCGCTGGCGATGCCGCGGAGCGTGCGCGGCAAGACCGCCGGGATCTTGGGGCTCGGCCGCATCGGGCGAGCGGTGGCGTCGCGTCTATCGGCGTTCGGGATGAACGTCCGCTACTACCAGCCGCGGCCGAAGGAGGATGCGCCGGTACCGCGGGTGGAAAGTCTGCTGGAGCTGGCTCGGATGAGCGACTATCTCGTGGTGTGCGCGCCGGCGCGTCCGGAGACGCTGCGCGTCGTCGATGCCTCCGTGTTGGAGGCGCTCGGTTCCTCCGGCGTACTGGTCAACATCGCGCGGGGATCACTCGTGGACGAGTCGGCGTTGATCGACGCTTTGCGAGACGGCCGGCTGGGCGGGGCGGCGCTGGATGTTTTCGCGGACGAGCCTCACGTCCCCGAGGAGTTGCGGAAGCTGGAGAACGTGATACTCACCCCACACATCGGGAGCTTCACCTTCGAGACTCGGCAGGCGATGGGAAGGCTGGTGGTCGAGAACCTGAAGGCGCACTTCGAGGGGAGGGGGTTGGTGACGCCGGTCGATTGAAGTATCGAGGGTATCGAGCGGAGGTTTCGGCGTCTGAACGTGCCAGTGGTCCTGCCGCCGAACGTAGGTAGCCTTGGCGACCGGTATCTCGAACTTCTCTCCAGCTGGCCGCCGCCACGCTTGGCGCACTTCGAAGATCTCCACGCTCTGCCCCCCGATACGGTACGCAGGTCCAACTCATCTCTGATTTCCGGCGGGGGACGCATTCGTACGAGAAAGGTCGCCAAGGACCGAGCGACGCGCTCGATTCGGAGTCGGTCAGCGCCATGAGGACCAAGTGCGAAAGCTCCGACGTGTGGCTGGTCCGCGGCGTGCTCGACCATATTCATTCCCATGGAGGCTGATCCTCTACTTCGATATTTCATGAAATATCGAAGCGCAAGCGCGATATTTCAGCCGACCCTCGCCCCGCTAGGCGTCCATGCTCGCCACTCGCGTCCACGGTTCGAAGCGCACACACTCGTCGAGCAGCGGCAATTTCGTATCGTCAGTAACTTACGAACTCGAGGTCGGTCTCGGCAAAGTCACTCCCTACGAAAAGCAGCGGCAGTCGTGACAGCTTCGCTACCGAGTAGGCGAGACAGTCGCCGAAGTTCAGGCCTGCCTTGTGCCTGCCCTTCCCGTACCTCTCGTACGCGCGCACTGCCTGGCTCCAGTGGTCCCCTCCGAACGTCACCGTTTCTACGGCGAACTCCTGCACGAACCGGTGAAGCTTGGCCGACTCGAACCCGTAGCGGTTCCCAAGGACGATCCCCGTCTCCGCAAGAGTCGGCGCGCCGCAGCCGATGGTCGCTGCCCCTTCGAGGGCATTCAGCAACCGATCCCACTCAGGTTCCCGGACGAGAATTGCGATTATCGCGCTGGAGTCGAGAATCATACGCCGTCAGGCCCGAAGCCCAGGATGGCTTCTTCCTCCTCCTTGCTCAGGTGGCGGCCCAGCTGCCCTTCTGGCACATACGGCCAGATTTCCGATTCGAGGAACTCGATCCACCTATCTCGCTTGCCCACTCTGATTCCAGCCGACAGGCTGGCCTTCCGTAGTTCGAGCGCCTTCCTTATCGCTTCGGTCTTGTTCTCACCAGTTGCTTCCGCCAGTTCGCTGGCGAGCCGCTCCACCTCAGGGTTCTTTATGTTAAGCGCCACGATTCCTCCTGGTGTAAGTATACCAGAAGGGTAGATGGGTAGAGGGGCCGATCCAGCTAATCGGCTCGCCGGGTGCGAACGAGCAGGACAGCCAGATGGGCGCTCGTCGAACTCCCTCGAGTCCTATGCGCGTCACTTCAACGCCGTGGAGCTAGAGAGCCCGTTCTACAACATCCCGAGTCGCGGACGCTCTCGGGCATCCGCTCGACCACCTCGGTCAGGGGTGGGACGGCCGTAGTACCCCTTGACGGCGTCCACTCCTTGCCCTTCCGACTCCTCTCACGGACGTTGACGAGCCCCGCCGGCGTTGGCTATCATTCGGCTTCGAACTGGCCCATACCAATTTCCCATACGGGGAAGGATCTCGAGTTTGTCCCAACCTGAATCAGACGGAAGCAACGAGGCGACCAGCAAGGAGCACGCGTCGCCGTTCCGCCAGGTGGCCCAGCGTATCGCCGAGCAGATCTCGGCCGGCGAGCTGTCACCGGGAACCCGCATCCCCGCCGAGCGCAAGCTCGCCGAGGAGTACGCCATCTCCCGTATGACGGCCAGGGCGGCCGTCGAGCATCTTGCTCAGCAAGGTCTAGTCGAGCGGAAGGACCGGTCCGGCACCTATGTCGCCCAGCCGAAGGTGAGACTCGACCTCTCCGTAGCGGCTGGCCTGAGCGATCAGTTTCGGGGAGTAGGGATAGTGCCGGGTGCGAAGTTGATCGTGGCACGAACCTTGCCGGGAGGTTCGGTAGCCAAGGAGGTCTCGAACGCGCTGGACCTCCGGGAGGACGACCTGATACACGAACTCAGGCGCCAGCGCACCGGGAACGGTGAGTCGCTGGTGCTCGAGGAGTCGTACTTCCCGGCATCCCGCTTCCCCGGACTGCTGGACCACGACCTTACCGGATACTCGATCTACCACCTTCTGCAAGAGGAGTACGGCCAGAGTCTGCACCGGTTCAGGCAGGAGCTCGAACTGGTGCAACTCGACGCCGAACGAGCCCAGGTGCTCGAGACACGGCCAGACGTGATGTCGTTCAGAGTCACCAGAACTGTCTGGAACTCGGAGGGTGCGGCGGTCGAGTTCGCTCGGGACTTCTACCGGGCCGACAGGGTGGTGTTCACGACCGCAGCTACCAAGTAACCGCGACGGCGCCGGCGATCGACCATTGTCCGGGCCGGGCCCATGAGGCCGGGAGGTCGAATATGGAGCAGTTCGACGTGGTGATCGTTGGTTCAGGACTCGTCGGCGCCGCCGTCGCCTGGGAACTCTCGCGGGCCGGAGTGCGTACAGCAGTGCTCGAAGCTAGCAACGAGATCGCCGCCGGTGCCAGCCGCTCGAACTCCGGCCTGCTCTGCACCGGCTTCGACTCCGAGCCTGGCACACTGGAGACCGAGATGATCCTCGAGCAGGGGCGGCGCTGGCGCCCGGTGTTCGACTCGCTGGGAATCCCCTACCGCATCCCCGGCGCCCTCGTACTGGCGCACGATGAAGCCCAGGAGGCGCGGCTTCCTGCGCTGGCGCGGAACGCCAGCCAGAACGGCGTGGAGACGACGCTGCTCGACAGGGCGGAAGTAGCCAGGCGGGAGCCTGGCGTTCGGGCACGAGCGGCCCTGCTGGTACCCGCTGAAGCGATAACCGACCCGTACGAGGTGGTGCGCGGGCTGCTGTCCCAGACGCCCGAGGTACGGCTGGAGTGGCCGGTGCGCGAGGTGAGCAGCGTGAACGGTGGCGCCGAGGTTGCCGGACCTGCGGGCCGGATCGCTGCTCGCTTCGTGATCAACTGCGCCGGCCTCTATGCCGACGAGGTCGCCGCCGACGGCGCCTTCCAGATCACTCCACGACGTGGCGAGTTCCTGGCGTTCGGCGAGGGCTCGGCGGAGCGGATCAGGCATATCCTGCTGCCGGTCCCCAGCGGTCGCACCAAGGGTGTTCTCCTCTTCCCCACTGTTCACGGTCGTCTGTGCGCCGGTCCCAGCGCAATAGACCAGGTCGACAAAGAGGATTGGCGGCCGAGGGCGAACGAGCTCAGCCGGATCCGCGCCCGTGCCGCGGAGATCCTCCCCGAACTCGCTTCGGTAAAGCCTGTGGCAGCCTGGGCCGGACTCCGACCGGTCGGGCATCCGCGTAACTACTACGTCGGCTGGTCGAGCCGCGTCCCGTCGATGCTCAGCATCGCCGGCATCCGCTCGACCGGCCTCTCGTCCTGCCTCGGCCTCTCCAGCCTGGCTCTACGACTGCTCGAGGAACGAGGACTGGAATCACGCGGGCGAGAACTTCGCCCGCTCACGCCTGCGGCAGAGTCGATGCCGGTTCCCTGGTGGGAGCGGCTTAACCGGCTGAGGAACTGGAGCGGCTGATCAGCGTGAGCGTGCGGACTGGTCTCGTGCTGGGCACACGCTGCTCCCACCACGTGCCAATCGCTCAGGCCGCCGTCTGACCGTGCGCCGCGCTCGCGCAGGGTCGTGAGAGCTGAACCTGGGAGTCGATGGACCGGGCGCCGGCCACCACCGGGCGACCAAGCTTGACAACTCCCAAGTACTTGTCTAGACTCTGGCCTATACCAATTTTCTGCTGCCGGTGAACCCGCGAACTCTGAGAGCGGGGAGTCCTAGTTCAGAAAGGATGTCAACCCAAGCCCGCCCGCAACTCCTCGCCTGGTGCGCGGAACGCCGATGGCATCTCCTCGAACCCACGAGCCGCCCGGCACCGGTCGCGACACGCTCCCTGTCAGCCGCCTCCTTAGGTGAGACCGGCACCCGGAACAGCACCGGGACGTAAGGAGAGACGACGTGCTCGAACCATCCTCAAGGACACCCTCGCTCCGTAGGTCATCGCTCGCCCTGTTGTTCACGATGGCCGCGACGATCCTCGTCAGCGCCGTCGCGCAGCAGTGCCCCACGGTCTCCGATCCGCAGGGCCTGATAAGCGAGTGGCCACAGCAGCTCGAGCTGGCGGAGTTCGAGGCGCAGACCGAAGAGTCGCTCGCGTTCAGCGAGAATCCACTCTTCGCCGATGCCGTGGCGGCAGGAGAGCTGCCACCGGCGGAGGACCGCCTTCCCGCCGAGCCCCTCGTCGTCCTGCCCTATGACGACTGCGGCAGCTACGGAGGTACGCTCCGCGGTACCTCGCGCGCTCCGGAGTCGGGCACGTCGGAACTGCTCAGCTGGCGTCAGGTGAACCTCGTACGCATGAGTGACGACCTGAGCACCATCGTTCCCAACGTCGCCAAGTCGTGGTCGTGGAACGAGGATCTCAGCTCGATAACCTTCGTCCTGCGGGAAGGCCATCGCTGGTCGGACGGCGAACCGTTCACCGCCGACGACGTGGTGTTCTACATCGAGGACATCATCAAGAACGAAGAGCTCCACCCCACCGTGCCCGATCCCTGGCTCGTCGCCGGGGAACCGGTGGTGGTCGAGAAGATCGACGACCTCACCTTCACCTTCCACTTCGCAGCGCCCGCCCCCGGCCTCCTTCACTACTTCGCCACCGGCGGCTCCTACTTCGCGCCATACGCCCCGGCCCACTACTACGAACCGCTGCACATCGCCTACAACGAGAACGCCGACGAAGAAGCCAGGGAGGCCGGATTCGACGGCTGGGCACAACGTTTCGACCAGGCCTGGGACGAATGGAAGGACGCCGAGGTGCTGGCGCCCGACGCCGTCAACCGTCCCACCCTCGAGAGCCACCTGCTCGAGGTCGACGCCAACACCCAGCAGAGGGTCTTCGTAGCCAACCCCTACTACTTCAAGATCGACACGATGGGCCAGCAACTTCCCTACATCGACCGTCATCACGAGCGCTTCCTCGACGCAGAGCTGAACCTGCTGGCGATCCTCAACGGGGAGGTCGACGAGAAGGCACAGGGCGTCGCCTTCGCCGACTACCCCCTGCTCAAGGAGGGGGAGGCAGAAGGCGGCTACACGCTGCGGACACCTCCTGGTGCCGTCGGCAGCTTCATAGCGTTCAACATCACCCATCCCGACCCGGCCCTGCGCGAGATCTACAGCGACGTCCGCTTCAGGCAGGCGATGTCGCTCGCCATAGACCGGGAGGAGATCAACCAGACGCTCTACTTCGGGCTTGGCACCCCGATGCAGGCGCTGCCGCCGGAGTCCCCCTTCACCACCGATGAAGACGAGTCGTACATGATCGACTACGACCCGGAGCGGGCGAACGCCCTGCTCGACGAGATGGGGCTCGAGCGGGGCGCCAACGGCATGCGGATGAGGCCCGACGGACGCCCCCTGCAGATCCTGTGGGAGTACTCCACCCAGTTCGCAAGCTCGAACCTGGTTCAACTAGTCAGCGACTACTGGCGCGACGTGGGCGTGGCCGTGCAGGTTAGGGAAGTCACCAGCGCCCTTACCCGGGAGAAGGCCTGGAACAACCAGAACGACATCAACATGGAGTGGGACGCGCCGTTCGAGCCCAACATGATCAGCCAGATCGACACTTACGTGCCCCCCTACACCCAGACGGGCCCGCTCTTCGGTGTGCCCTGGGTCAACTGGCGGAACAGCGGCGGAGCCGAGGGTGAGGAGCCACCCGACTGGGCCAAGCGCCTCTTCGAGCTGGCGGAGGAGTGGCGCACGGTCGAACCGGGCAGCGAGCGCTACATGGAGATCGGCCGTGAGATGGTGGATATCAACCTCGAGAACCTCACCATCATCGGCCTCGTCTCCCGGCTTCCGGGCCCAACGGTGGTCTCGAACAGATTGCGCAACGTAACAGAATGGCCCGTCCAGCACTACAACTGGGGACGCACTTACCCGGTGCGAGTCGATCAGTGGTATTTCGGCGACTGACGACGAGTCCAGCGGCTGGAGGGGATTACCTCCCCCTCCAGCCCATTCCACGCCTGCTAGTTGCGGGCTGAGGGGAAACAAGGATGCGCGGTCTTCGCTTCGTAGGCTGGCGGCTGCTGTCGATGGCCGGAACCCTGCTGGCGGTGTCGGTGGTGGCGTTCGTCATCATCCAGCTGCCACCCGGTGACTTCGCCGACGCCTACGTCGCCCAGAAGAGTCAGGCGGGCGGCGCCTTCAGCCGGACCGACCTCGCCAACCTGCGCCACTCCCTGGGGCTCGACCGGCCCTGGCACGAGCAGTACCTCTCCTGGATGAGCGGCATACTCCTGAGGTTCGACTTCGGTTACTCCTGGGAGTGGCAGCGACCGGTCACCGAGCTCATCGCCAGCCGCATGCCGCTCACCCTGCTGCTCGCCTTCTCGACCCTGCTCTTCATGTACGGGGTAGCTCTTCCCATCGGCATCTACTCGGCCGTGCGGCAGTACTCGGTGGCCGACTACAGCTTCTCGCTGCTCGGCTACATCGGGCTCGCCACACCCAACTTCCTGCTCGCCCTCATCCTCATGTACTTCGGGCAGCAGTGGTTCGGCCAGAGCGTGGGTGGCCTCTTCTTACCAGAGTACGTAGGGCAACCGTGGAGCTGGGCCCGGTTCCTCGACCTGCTGGCCCACCTGTGGGTACCGGTAGTCGTCCTCGGAACCGCCGGGACCGCCTTCCTCGTTCGCTCGATGCGGGCGGTCCTCCTCGACGAGCTCGACAAGATGTACGTCCTGTCGGCCAAGGCCGGGGGGATCGCGCCGCTGCGACTGCTCATCAGGTACCCGGTGAGGCTGGCCCTCATCCCGATAGTCGCCACCCTGGGCTGGCGTCTCACCTACGTGATATCGGGCGCCCCGATCGTGGGTGTGGTCCTGGGCCTGCCCGATACCGGGCCCCTCTTCCTCAAGTCGCTGCTCAATCAGGACATGCAACTCGCCGGCGCCCTGGTGTTCATCTTCTGCGCCCTCACCATCATCGGAACCTTCGTGTCCGACCTGCTCCTCGCCCTGCTCGATCCCCGCATAAAGCTCTCGGCATGAAGACCGTCGCCGCTCCCCGCTTCCTGCACCGGCCCAAGGGTCGCCTGCGGAGCTACGACAGCGCCAGCCAGTGGCAACTGGTCTGGTGGCGCTTCAAACGTCACCGGCTCGCCATGCTGGGCCTCGCCGTACTCGGCCTCATGGTTCTTGCAGGGTTGTTCTCCGGCTTCATCGCGCCGTACGCCTCCGGGACTCGCACCGCGGACTACCTCAACGGTCCCCCGACGCCGATCCGCTTCGTCGACAGCGAGGGCAGGTTTCATTTGCGCCCCTTCATCTACGGGCGCAAGATAGAGCGCGACCCGGTCACGTTGCGCCTACTGACCACACCGGACTTCGACCAGATCGTGCCCATCGAATTCTTCGTCCACGGCCAGGAGTACGAGTTCTGGGGACTCTTCCCCACGAACCTGCACCTGTTCGGCACCGACTCCGTCACGATCCATCTCTTCGGCACCGACAGCATCGGACGAGACCTCTTCTCCCGGACCCTGTACTCGACCCGGGTCTCCCTCTCGGTCGGAGCGGTGGGTGTATTGATCGCCTTCATCCTCGGATCGATAATCGGCGGCATCGCAGGACTCTACGGGGGCCTGATCGACAGCGTCATCATGCGGCTGATCGAATTCATCCGGTCGGTACCGACCCTGCCGCTGTGGATGGCGCTCAGTGCCGCCGTGCCGCGGACCTGGACTCCCCTGCAGACCTATCTTGCGATCACCGTGATCCTGGCGCTCATCGGCTGGACGTGGCTGGCCCGGACCATCAGGAGCAAGCTGCTGGCGGTGCGTAACGAGGAGTTCGTGATCGCCGCCCGCCTCTCGGGCTGCACCGATGCCCGAATCATCGGCCGTCATCTGCTGCCCTCGTTCATGAGCTATCTGATCGTCGATATGACCATCGCCTTCCCCGAGATCCTGCTGGCCGAGACCGCCCTCAGCTTCCTTGGCCTGGGACTGCGCGAGCCGGTCGAGAGCTGGGGGGTCCTCCTCTTCGCCGCCCAGAACGTGCGCTCCATCGCTCACACGCCCTGGCTCCTGATACCCGGCATCTTCGTCGTCCTCGCCGTGCTCGCCTTCAGCTTCGTGGGCGACGGCCTGCGGGACGCCGCCGACCCTCACGCCAAGGGGGGCAGCGTTCGATGACCGGCGAGCCGCTCCTTCGGGTGGAGGATCTCACCGTCGCGCTGCGCGTCGACGCCGGCCTGGTGGCGCTGATCGACAGCGTCAGTTTCAGCCTCGATTCCGGCCGGGTCCTCGCCCTCGTCGGCGAGAGCGGCTCGGGCAAGAGCGTTACCGCCCTCTCGCTCATGCGCCTCCTGCCCAACGCCATGAGGATCCACGAGGGCAGCATCAACTTCCGCTCCCGGCGCGCCGGCACTGTCGACCTTGCGGCGCTGCGACCGTACGGAAGGGAGATGCGCAGCATCCGCGGAAGCGAGATCGGCATGATCTTCCAGGAGCCGATGGCATCCTTCTCGCCGGTGCACACGATCGGCGAGCACATAGCAGACGTTCTGCGCGCGCACACCGACCTGAACTCCAAAGCGGTACGGGAGCGCGCCATCGAGATGCTTGACAGGGTGCAGATAGCCGACCCGCGGCGCGCCGTGGACCGCTACCCGCACGAGTTCTCGGGCGGCATGCGGCAACGGGCGATGATCGCCAAGGCCCTCTGCTGCGGCCCCGCCCTGCTGATAGCCGATGAACCGACTACCGCGCTCGACGTCACTATCCAGGCCCAGGTGCTGGAGCTGATGCTCGAGTTGCAGACCGAGTTCGAGATGGCGATCATCTTCATCACTCACGACCTGGGCGTGGTCGCTCAGATCGCCGACGAGGTGGCCGTGATGTACACCGGAAAGTTGATCGAGCAGGGGGACAAACGAGCAGTCTTCCGGCAGCCCGCCCATCCCTACACCCGGGAACTGCTGGCGGCGACGCCGCGGCTGGGACGCAACGGAGCGGCGGAACTGAGGACCATCCGGGGCAACGTACCCGGTCTGCTCGACCTTCCTTCGGGCTGTACCTTCCACCCGCGTTGCGACTCGTTCATCCACGGGTGCTGCGAACTTCACGAACCCGAGGACCGCTACCTGAGCGAGGAACACCGCGTGAGCTGCCACCTCTATGACTGAGCGGCCCACTACCGAACCTGCGGGGATCCGAGTCGGGAGTAGCGGCTCAGTGCTCGAGCCGGGTAAGAGTTCCGGCGGCGTCCTCCTGGAAGTCTCGAACCTGACCGTGGAGTTCCCTACAGGCCGCGGACAACGCGGCGAATCGAAGCGCCTGCTGCGGGCGGTAGATGGGGTGAGCCTCACCATCGAACGTGGCGAGACGCTCGGCCTGGTAGGCGAGAGCGGCTCCGGCAAGACCACCTTCGGCAGGGCGCTGCTGCGAGTGGTACCGGCGACGCAGGGAAGGGTCAGGTACTTCACCGGTGACGGCCGCTCCATCGAGGTGCTCGAGCTCGACAGGCGGGGCCTTCGGGGGGTGTGGCGCGAGATGCAGATGATCTTCCAGGATCCCTACTCCTCGCTCAACCCCCGCATGACGGTGGCGGACATCATCGGTGAACCGCTCGTCGCCAACCGACTGGCGAAGGGAGCGAGGCTGAGCGAGAAGGTGCGCGATATCGCCATTCGCTGCGGCCTCTCGCCGGAGCACCTGGGCCGGCATCCGCATGCCTTCAGCGGCGGCCAGCGGCAGCGCATAGCCATCGCCCGCTCGCTCGTGCTCGAGCCGTCGTTCGTGGTTTGCGACGAGGCCGTGTCGTCTCTCGACGTCTCGATCCAGTCGCAGATACTCAACCTCCTCTCGGAGTTGCAGCGAGATCTGGGCTTCACCTACCTGTTCATCGCCCACGACCTGTCGGTGGTGTCGCAGGTGAGCGACAGGGTCGCGGTCATGTACCTGGGCAGGATCGTCGAAATCGGTCCCACCGAGGCCATCTTCCGTTCCCCCAGGCACCCCTACACGGAGGCCCTCCTCTCCGCCATCCCAATGGCCGACCCCGATACCCCCATGAAGCCGCGACTGCTCACCGGTGAACTGCCCGACCCCGCCGACCCGCCCTCGGGCTGCCCCTTCCGAACCCGCTGCCGCTTCGCGGTGGAGCGGTGCGCCACTGAGCGCCCCGAGCTCGTCGAGGTGGGTCCGAAGCAGGCAGTCGCCTGCCACTTCTTCGACCAGTTCGACCTGCAAGGGGCGATAGATCATGCGCCCGGGAGTTCACCCCTATGACAACCGAGCACTTCGATGTGGCGGTGGTAGGCGCCGGCCTGGTAGGGGCGGCGATCGCGCACGAGCTAGCTCGGGCAGGCGCTTCCACCCTGGTGCTGGAGGCCGGCCCCGAACCGGCGCCGGGGGCGAGTCGCTCGAACTCCGGCATCCTCCACACCGGCTTCGACTCCCCGCCCGGCACTCTGGAGACGGAGTTGATCCTGGAGCAGGGGCGGCTGTGGCGGCCCCTCTTCGACGAGTTGGGCATCCCCTACCGGGAAACCGGCGCGCTGCTGGTGGCGTCGGACGAGGAGCAGTTGGAGCGCCTGCCCGGCATAGCCGAGAACGCCGAGCGCAACGGCGTCGAAGTGCGCCTGTTGAACGAACAGCAGACCCGGCAGCTGGAGCCGGGGGCGGCCGCCAAAGGCAGCCTGCTGGTTCCAGGTGAGGCGATAACCGATCCCTTCGAGGTCACCCGCCGACTGCTCTGCACCGGAGCCGTGAGCAGATACGGCTGGCGAGTGCAACGGGTGGTAGAGGGTCCGGCGGGGGCCGAGGTCGATGGGGAGCGCGGCCGGATCTCGGCCGGCTTCGTGATCAACTGCGCCGGGCTCTACGGCGACGAGGTTTCGGGCGACGACAGCTTCAACATCACCGCGCGGCGCGGCGAGTTCGTCGTTTTCGCGAAAGGGAGTGCGTCCCTGGTCGAGCACATCCTGCTGCCGGTACCATCCCCCTACAGCAAGGGAGTCCTGGTCTTCCCCACGATCTACGGCTACCTGTGCGCCGGCCCCAGCGCCATAGACCAGGACGACAAGGAAGACTGGCGACCCCGGCGCGACTGCCTCGAGGAGGTGCGCCAGCGGGCCGGCAATCTGTTCCCACCACTGCTCGAGCTCGACCGGGTGAACGCCTGGGCGGGCTTGCGGCCGGTAGGGCAGCCGCGCAACTACATCATCGAGTGGTCCCGGTCGACTCCGTCGCTGCTCAACGTGGCGGCGATCCGCTCGACCGGTCTCTCGGCCTGCCTCGGGATCGCCCGCCATGTCCTGGCGATGCTGCGTGAGCGCGGTCTAGAAGTCAAACCTTCGGTGAGCAGGACGGAGATACCGGACCTGGAGCCGGAACCGTGGTGGGAGCGGCTCAACTCACTTAGGAACGTGGGGACGCCGTGCTGATAGGCATCGACCAGGGCACTACCGGCACCACCTGCCTCGCCCTCAGCGACGACTTGACGCCGTTGGCCCGGGCTTACCGCGACCTTCCGAACCGCTTCCCACGCCCCGGCTGGGTCGAACAGGAGCCCGAAGAGATCCTGGCCACTGTGGTGGAAACGGTCGCCGAAGTTCTGCAGGTGGCGGGCGGGGAGGAGGTGCGAGCCGCAGGCCTGGCCAACCAGGGCGAGACGGTGGTGGCCTGGGACCGCTCGACCGGGGAGGCGCTGGGGCCGGCGATCGTCTGGTCTGACAGGCGCTCCTCTACGGTGGTGGACGCGCTGGAGCGAGCCGGGAAGGGCCAGGCGATCAGTGAGTTGAGCGGCTTGCGGCTCGACGCCTACTTCTCGGCATCGAAACTTAGTTGGCTGCTCAGACACGACCGCAGGGTGCAGGCCGCGCGCGAGGCGGGCTCGCTGCTGCTGGGAACACTCGACGCCTGGATCGGCTGGCGACTCGCCGGGCGAACGCACCTGACCGATCACTCGACCGCCTCGCGCACCCAGCTCCTCGGTCCCGGCGGGGACGACTGGGACGACGAGCTGCTCGACCACTTCGGAGTGCCGCGCGAGGCGCTCCCGAGCGTCCGGACATCGCTGGGTGCCCGCGGCGAGCTCGAACACCCCTCCTGGGGCAGGCCCCTGCCCTGGACCGCCAGCCTCGTCGACCAGCCGGCGGCGTTGGCCGGCAACGCCTGTTTCGCGGAGGGCGAGACCAAGGTCACCTACGGCACCGGCTGCTTCGCCCTGGCCAACGCCGGCGGCACACCACCCACCCCGCCTGCCGGACTCCTGCCCATAACCGCCTGGAGCGAGGCCGACGATCGGGTCTACGCGGTCGAGGGGGGCGCCTTCACCGCCGGCACCGCCATCAACTGGCTGATCCAGGTTGGTCTGCTGGCCGCCCCAGGCGAGACCGCCGACCTGGCCGAGAGCGTCGAAGACGCGGGAGACGTCCGGTTCCTGCCTGCCTTGAGCGGGCTGGGAGCACCCTGGTGGCAGCAGGAAGCCGCCGGCGCATTCGCCGGCCTGAGCAGCGGCACCACCAGAGCACATCTGGTGCGGGCGGTGCTCGACTCGATCGCACTGCGGGTCCGGGACATCCTCGAAGCCGCCTGGAGCGCGGGGATTCGGAAACCGGTAGCTGGCCTCCGGGTCGACGGCGGCCTCACCTCCAACCGTTACCTGATGCAGCGACAGGCCGATCTGCTCGGACTCCCGCTGCTTCTCTCCCCCAACCGTGAGGCCACGGCACTGGGGGCGGCGGCGATGGCCGGTATCGCCGCGGGCCTGTTCGGCAGGGACGAGGTCCGCGAGGCCGTCGCCGCCCCTGTTCGCATCGAGCCCCGCTCCTCGGCAAGAGAGCGGGACGCGGAGTACTACGAATGGCTCGATTGGGTAGAGCGAGCCTGCCAGCTTACCGAGCGCACAGCTCGAGTTGAGGAGCGATAAGATGCCCAGAGTCCTTTACATCAGTTCGGATGGCATGCGCCCGGACGCCATCTCGGCCGCCCGTGCCGACAACCTGCTCTCTCTCATGAGCCGGGGAGCCTACACGCTGGGCGCCTGCTCGGTCATGCCCTCGGTGAGCCTCCCCTGTCACATGAGCATCTTCCACAGCGTGCCCCCGCAGCGGCATGGCATCGTCCAGAACACCTTCACTCCCATGGCGCGGCCGGTGCCGGGACTCATCGACGTGCTGCAGGAGGCCGGCCGCAAGTGCTGCAGCTTCTACTCATGGGAACCGCTCCGGGACGTCAGTCGACCGGGACGGCTGGCCGTCTCGTCACTGATCGCCTACCGGCGCAACCCTGAGGAGGCCGACGATCTGGTGGTGCGAGCGGCCTTGCCGCACCTCAGCTCGGGCGACTTCGACTTCGCCTTCCTCTATCTTGCGACGATGGACGAGGTGGGCCACGACCACGGCTGGATGAGCGAGCGCTACCTAGAACAGGTGGCGCATGCCGACCGCCTCATCGGGGAAGTCGTGGAGAGCCTGCCTTCCGACACTGTCGTGCTGGTCCACAGCGACCACGGTGGTCACGGCAGGACGCACGGTACCGACGCGGCAGAGGACATGAACATCCCCTGGATAATCGCCGGCCCCGGGATAAGACGAGATCACCGGATCGAGAGTTCGGTGAGCCTGCTCGACACCGCGCCCACGATCG
The DNA here is from genome assembly GCA_036381595.1 of Trueperaceae bacterium. Classification (NCBI taxonomy): domain Bacteria; kingdom Thermotogati; phylum Deinococcota; class Deinococci; order Trueperales; family Trueperaceae; species Trueperaceae bacterium. The sequence continues at coordinate 170,273 of DASVCN010000020.1, forward strand.
CCGCGATCCTGGGCGTGGAACCCGCCGAGTCGTGGGAGGGACGCGCGGTCGACGAGATCTTCCTGCCGTGAGCGAGCCGCTCTCGTGTTACCTCGACTTCGCGATCCAGACGGCGTACGAGGCAGGCAGACTGACACTCGGATACTTCCAGACCGACCTGCGAACGGAGTTCAAGAGCGACGACAGCCCGGTCACAGTGGCCGACCGGCGTGCCGAGGAGCTGATCAGGGCGCGGATCGAGTTTCGGTTCCCGACCCACGCCATGCTGGGCGAGGAGTATGGCGACAAGGTCGCAGAGGGAGCGACACACCGCTGGATCATCGATCCGATAGACGGCACCAAGGCGTTCATGCGAGGCGTGCCGCTATACGGGGTGCTCCTGGGTCTCGAGATCGAGGGGGCGTGCGCCGTGGGGGTCGCCTACTTCCCGGCGCTGGATGAGATGCTCTCGGCGGCCAGCGGACTAGGCTGCCACTGGAACGGCCGGCCCACCCGCGTTTCCAATACCGAGTCGCTCAGCCGGGGCATCGTCTCATGCACCGACAACGGCTCCTTCCGTCGCCACGGCGTTAGCAGGAGTTGGGAAGCGATCCAGGACGCCAGCTACCACCGGGTGGGATGGTCGGACGCCTACGGCCACCTGCTGGTAGCGACCGGTCGCATCGAACTGATGATCGAGCCCTCGGTGAAGCCGTGGGACTGCGGTCCGTTCCCGGTCATCCTGCGCGAAGCCGGAGGCTACTTCGGCGACTGGCAAGGCAGCGAGACCATCTACTCGAAACGGGTGCTGAGCACCAGCCGGAGGCTGCTGCCCGAGGTGCTCGGGCTCGTCGCGGCGGAGGGTTCCTAGCCGCTGGGCTTCCTTCCGCGAGCGGTCCCCGTGCGCCTTCGCCGGCGCGCCCGCGCCTAGCAGGCGGATGATCGAGCTCGCAGCGCGAGAGGCCAAGCGCTCTTTCGCGTGAGCATCAACCATCACCCTCCTCGTCACCGAGCGCGATCTTCAGCGCCCGGTCCAGGGTGAGCTCGCGGCCGGCCTGTAAGGCCGACTCGAGCTCATGATGCGGCAGGTTCTCGCGAAGACGAGCGAGGGTGTCTTCCAGCTCTTCCTCCTCGGCGTTGTCGAGCGCTTTCCCGGTCGTCCGGCGCAAGGTCTCGGCCGCCCCCAGCAGTAGCGCGGCCCGTTTCGGACTCCCCAGCGCCGCTTCTACCGTTGCCAGACCGGCGAGGCTGTCATCGAGAAGCCTTCGGCCGCCAAGCTCCCGCTCCAGTTCGATACTCTGACGGAACCAACTTCGCGCCACCTGGTAGTGGCGCTGTTTCGAGGTCACGAAACCCAGGTTGCAGAGCGCGATGACGACCCCCTCGAGGTCGTTGACCCGGCGCCTGATATCGAGGCTCCTCCGGTAGAGGTCGTGAGCCTGCTCCAGCTCGCCGCGCCTCTCGGCCGTGAGCCCGAGGTTGCTCAGGGTGCTGGCGACGCCCTGATCGTCACCCAGCCGTTCGCGGATCTCCAGGCTCCGGCAGTAGTATTCCGCGGCGGCTTCCAGGTCTCCTTCACGACGGATGACGTTGGCGAGGTTGTTCAGCACCATCGCCACGCCCTGCTCGTCTCCTTGGGCCCGGCGCAGTTCGAGACTCTCCAGGTAGAAGCCCTTGGCCGCCTCGTTGTCGCCCTCCAGGAACGCCAACGAGGCCGCGCCGTTGAGCGCCTCCGAACGTTCCGAAAGCAGCTCGCCGGCAGGTGCGGCCGCGAGCATCGCTTCCAGCCAACGCCTCCCTTCGCGGAACTGACCCCACTGCCGCCAGTAGCCCCAGAGGCGGCGGACCAGACCGAGTCCCAGGCCGGCGTCGTTCTCCTCGGCCCAGGTCAACGCGGCCCTGAGGTTGTCCTGCTCGCGGCGCAACAGTTCCGCCCAGTAGGATTGGTCCTCTTCCCAGCGGCGGATGAGTGCCTCTCTGACCCGTTCGAGGTAGTACTCGGCGTGGAGCCGGCCCGCCCGAGCCAGGTCACTCGGACGTCCAGTAAGCTTCGAGAGCGCGAACTCCCGGACGAGCGGATGGAACTCCAACCTCGCGTCGTTGCTCCTACGAAGGAGCGACTTGCTGACGAGCGAATCGAGCGACCGTTCATCTGCTCCTGCCAGCTCGGCAGCGGCATGAGCCGTGAATCCTCCGGCGCAAACGGCCAGACGTTCGAGAGAACTTCTTTCGGCCTCCGACAGTAGCCTCCACGAGTGATCGAAGACGGCGAGCACGCTTCGGAACCGCTCCGGCAGGTCCCGAGCATCGCTGCCGAGCGCCTCGATACCGTGAGAGATCGAATCGGCGATCTCGGCGGCGGTCATCCTCCAGCGGCCCGAAGCCGCCAGTTCGATCGCCAGGGGATGGCCTTCCACCAGCCGGCAAATCCGGGCGACAGCTGCCGCCTCGTCGGGGGATTCCGCTGGGCTGACACCTACCCGATCGCTCGTCTGGGCGAAGAGCAGTTCAGCATCGGTCAACGTTCCAGCCTCTCGGGCGACCTCGGAGAGTGGGAAGTCCAGCCCGTTCAGACCTACCAGCCACTCACGCTTCAGGTTCAGGCGGGAACGGCTGGTGACGAGGATCTTCAGACCGGGCGCCCCGTCCAGGAGCGTTACCAGCAGGTCGGTCCCGACCTCCACCAACTGCTCGAAGTTGTCGAGCAGGAGCAGAGTTTCGCGCGCCTGCAGCTCTTCGACGAGCGACTCCTCGGGATCGGCCCCGGTCCGCTGCTCGACCTCCAACGCCGCCATCAGCGCCTCGAGCAGCCCGTCACGGTCGTGGACCGCCACGAGCGGAACGAAGCAGACCCCTTCGAGAAACTCCCCGGTGAGTCCACGGGCCAGTTCCAGCGCCAGGCGGGACTTGCCTACTCCGCCGGTTCCGCTGATGGTGATGAGGCGGCACTCGGGCCGGGCGAGCAGGCCGCGAAGCTTCGAGAGCTCGGCCTCCCGCCCCACCAGCTTCGAATCCAGCAGCGGGAGCCGAGCCGCAGGGCGCTGACGGGCCGCGATGATCCGGTCACGCAGGCGCTTCGTTGGCAATGTGGGCTCCACGCCCAGTTCGCGCTCGAGTACGCTTCTGCAACTCTCGTACTGCTGCAGCGCCGCCTCGAACTGCCCCTGCCGAGCGTGCAGCCGCATCACCAGTCGCTGCGACGACTCGTGCCAGGGTTCGAGCGCCAGCAGTCGCAGCGCCTGATCGAGGGCGCCGGCGTGGTCCCCCTCTTGCAGCTTCCGCTCGGACGACGCCCGGTGGCACTCGCGGGCGTGCTGGCGCAGCCGCTCCCGCTCGACGAGCATCCACTCCTCGAAAGCGGGCGCATCCGGCAGCCGGAAGCCGGACATGAAGTCCCCTCGGTAGAGCCGGGCCGCTTCGTCGTACGAACC